>JAPLOC010001222.1 GCA_026692825.1 Planctomycetota bacterium
ACGTGTGCTCTTCCGATCTCTAGGAGTGCATTCAAGAGAAGGAAACCCCCTGCGGCCACTACAGGCTTTCCGCAGAATCTCTGTGGGCCGCACGTTCGGAATGGTTCGGTGAGGGGGCGTTTCGGGTCTGGGGAGATTCGTTATACTCGCAGCCGCAGGAAACGGATCTCCCCCTGATTCAACGGTCACTGGCCCGGGGGCATTCCCGCCGCCACCGACCAATTCGGCACCATTCCCACTCTCGACAAATCCGCCATTCGGGTCGAAACAGGAACACACAAGATGAACAGCGTTCACGTGATCGATTCCCACACGGGGGGCGAACCGACGCGGATTGTGGTTGCCGGCGGTCCCGACCTGGGGACCGGTTCACTCGCCGAGCGGCGCGAGCGATTCCGTTCCGAATTCGACCTGTTCCGGTCGGCGGTGGTCAACGAGCCGCGCGGTTCCGATGTGCTGGTGGGGGCGATCCTGTGTGAACCGGTCGATCCCGCCAACACCGCCGGCGTGATTTTTTTCAACAACGTCGGCGTACTCAAAATGTGCGGCCATGGCACGATCGGCCTGGCGGTCACGCTCGGCCGACTCGGCCGAATCGCCGCCGGTGTGCATCGTATCGAGACACCCGTCGGCGTGGTCACCGTCGAGTACGACGGCGCCCACACCGCGACGATTGAAAACGTCCCGAGTTGGCGACATGCGAAACAGGTTCCGGTCGAAGTGAAAGGATTGGGAACCATTCATGGCGACATCGCCTGGGGAGGGAACTGGTTCTTTCTGGTCAACGACCACGGACAGGACTTGGAACTCTCCCGCGTCGAGACACTGACCGACGTCGCCTGGCGCATTCGCCAAGCCCTGGAGCGTGAGGGAATCACCGGGGCCGACGGCGGAGAAATCGACCACATCGAACTCTTCGGCCCCCCCGCGGCGAACGAGAATCACAGTCGCAATTTTGTGCTGTGCCCCGGCAAGGCGTACGATCGTTCCCCGTGTGGAACGGGAACGAGCGCCAAACTCGCCTGCCTGCACGCCGACGGCAAATTGGCTCAAGGGCAGATCTGGCGTCAGGAGAGCATTTTGGGAAGCGTGTTCGAGGGATGGGTGCGAGAGGCCGCCGGCAAGGTCGTCCCGAGCGTGCGCGGAACCGCGTACGTCACCGCGGAAGCGACCTTGCTGCTCGACCCGGCCGATCCCTTTCAGATGGGGATCCGATCGTGAGCGATGTGCCGAAACACGTGTTGATTATTGGCGGGGGCATCGTCGGGGCGTCGTGCGCCTACGCCTTGCAGCGAACCGGTGCCCGGGTGACCATTGTCGACAAGGGCAAATTCGGCGCGGCCTGTTCGCACGCGAATTGTGGTTACATCTGCCCCAGTCATGTGCTTCCGCTGGCGGAGCCGGGGGCGATTGGCCGTTCTTTGCGGGCGATGGTGAAGCCCAATTCCCCATTCACCATCAAGCCCCGGCTCGATCCGGCGCTCTGGAGTTGGCTGTTGGGGTTCGCGCGGAAGTGCAATGAACGCGACATGCTCGCCTCGGGTCGGGCGCTGCATCCGATTCTGGAATCGTCGCTCGCGCTGTATCGACAATTCATCGCCGAGGAACAAGTTCAGTGTGAATGGGAAGAACGGGGGCTGATGTTCGCGTACAAATCCCAGGCCGAGTTCGAGGCGTACGGCAAGACGAACGACCTCCTGGCGCGGGAATTTCAATTGCCCGCGGAAAAGTTGACTGGTGCCGCCCTGCGCGAGCGCGAGCCGGCCTTGCGCGACGATCTGGCGGGAGGCTGGTTTTATCACGACGACGCTCACGTGCGGCCCGACCGGTTGATGAGTGAACTGCGACGGTTGCTCGAATCGCGTGGGACGGTGATTCGCGAAGAGTGTGAGTTCCAGGGATTCACCGGCGATGGCGTGAGTCTGCGCGGGGCGAAGTGTGGTTCGGAGGAGATTGTCGCGGACGCCTTTGTGGTGGCGACCGGAGCGTGGTCCCCGCTGTTGCAACAGCATTTGCGGTGCAAACTGCCGATTCAGCCCGGCAAGGGATACTCGATCACCATGCGCCGGCCAGAGATCTGCCCCAAAATCCCCATGATCTTTCCCGAGACTCGGGTCGCGGTCACCCCCTTCACATCGGGCTATCGGCTGGGGTCGACCATGGAATTCGCCGGCTACGACACGACGATCAACCG
>JAPLOC010001223.1 GCA_026692825.1 Planctomycetota bacterium
GGCGGGAGATTGGCGGGGGGTGACGGAGGTTTGGCGCAACGCCGTCGAGACCTACGCGCTGGAGGATTACAATGTGTCGGTGCAATGGATCCTGTCGCTGACCAGGATTCACGATTTCGAGGGGGCCATCGGCGCCTACCAGGCAGCACTCGAATTCACTCCGGACCGGTCGGGGATTGGGGCCTATGTGGACACTGGCGGTTTGGCCCGCCTGCGTAATCTGCGGGATTCCATTCTCGACGCGTTCGCGATGGTCGGGCGGTCGGAGGATGCCGTCGAACTCGGACGGGAGTTGGTCCAGGAAACACCAGACAACCCTTACACGTGGTACCGGCTGGCCATCCTGTTGGCACTGTCTGAAGACCGCGCGGGCTATCGTGATCACTGCCGGCGAATGAAGCAGCAATTCGCCAATTCCCCCGACGAGCTCCCCCTTTGGATGGTTTGCGCGGCATGCCTGTTTGGCCAGGACGGCGAACTGACACAGCTCGCTCAAAACACGCTCGCCCAATCCGACGTCATGAAGAAAACCCCAGAGAACCCGATCCTGCGTTCCGCGACTCTCTGGACCCGGGCGATGCTGGCCTTGCGGCAGGGTGAGGCAAAAATGGCGATCGAACATCAACAGAATTCGGCGAAGTGCATTTTCATCGCACCTGTCGACAGCCCAGATCTGAAGGAACCCCCGCAAACCACGAAGGAGGTCGGCGCGATGATGGGGCCGCAGGAGTTGCAGACCATTCGCGCGAAGCATCTGGCAATGATTTCCCTGGCGCAGCATCAGCTCAATCAATCCCAAAAGGCCCGCGCCCTGCTTCGTCAGTCGGAAGAGATCTTTAATTCGTTGGAAAAGGACAACCCGGACACTCATTACGACCGCCTGGAGTACCAGCTTCTGGTACGAGAGGCCCGCCGGGCGCTGGGTGTCCCCGGAAAAAACTGAATTCGCGTCCGTCGATAGTTCTGGGTTCCGACAATTGAGCAGCGATGACGCGAATCTCGCTCGTGGGTGGCCCCGCCCTGCCGTTCGGAATCGTGAGGAGGCAGAACGGTATCGGTTCGATTAAGATGCAAACCGACCATTCTCACAGAGAAACCACATGTTGTTCAACGTGCTACTGGTGTTCGTTCCGATCGCCATCGTACTGCGATTTGCTGGTGCCGATCCTTTGTGGGTCTTCGCCGCGTCGGCCTTGGCGATTGTCCCCCTTTCCGATCGTCTCGCGAATTCCACCGAGAAGGTCGCCGGGTACCTGGGGTCGACGTTGGGGGGGTTGCTCAATGCGTCGCTGGGGAACGCCCCCGAAATCATCATTGGGGCGTTCGCGCTCAAAAATGGGCTGCAGGAAGTTGTGAAGGCGTCCCTGACCGGATCGTTGCTGGTCAATCTGCTGCTCGCTCCCGGGCTGGCTATGGCGTTCGGCGGCTGGAAGCGTGAAAAGCAGTCGTTTAACCCCGTTCGGGCGGGAACAGCGGCCATTCTCATGCTGCTCGCATCGGTGGGACTCATCATTCCGTCATTGTTCAAAATCGCCAGTCGGCAGGACGAGGAGGAACTCAGTCTGCTCATCGCGATCATCCTCTTTGTGCTCTATGGCCTGAGCCTCTATTTCTCGCTGGGAACCCATCGCAAACTGTTCAACGCTCCGGCCGAAGCCGACTCTCCGCACAAACCTGCCCACGAAGCATCCCGGTCACCCGCCGAACTGAAAAAATCACTCGTGTGGCTGGGGATCTCGGCGGTTCTGCTGGCGGTTGTCAGCGAGATGCTCACAGACGCTCTGGACGAAGCCGCAAAATCGCTCGGACTCGGGGAGGTTTTTGCGGGGGTGATTGTGGTCGGGATGCTGGGAAGTGTCTCTTCGGTTTTCGCGGCAATTCGTTTCGCCAAAAACGACAATCTCGACCTGGCGATCGGCGTGACGCTCGGCGCGGCACAGCAGGTCGCCCTGGTGGTCGCCCCGTTGCTGCTGTTCCTGAGCTACGCCTTCGGTCCCGCGATGAACCTGCTCTTCACACCGTTTGAAGTCGTGTCCATCACGCTGGCGGTGCTGATTGTGTCTTCCTGCACCCGGGACGGGGAATCGAACTGGTTCGAGGGGGCTCTGCTGACGGCCCTCTACCTCATGTTCGCGGTCGGATTCTATTTTCTGCCCGTCAGCGGGGATTAGCGAGTTTCACACCTCACGAAACGCCCGCAGGTCAATCCAGTCTTCCTCCCCCGGGGCCGTATTGATCACCACGATGCCGATACAAACCAGCCGTCCACCATGACCCAACTGGGTGCGTGTCGCCGCGACCAGGCGCTCGATCATGCCCTGTCCGACTTCGTAAGCCACGTCGGTCACTTCACGTTCCGGCGAGTCTGCCGTGAGAATCCGGTCGCGGTAGGGAGAAAGCAGCCGCACGAGCAGCGACTGTTCCATGTCATCGGGATCGGGTGGTACGTCCGGCATGACGGCCGGTCCGGCTTTTAATTGCGCGATCGCGGCCATCAATGAACCGCAACAGGTCGAGTCGTGCGATTGACCTGCGCGACGCAACTTTCCGATGGTGCCGTCGCGGGCAATTCCCACGTGCGGACCGTGAACAAGCAGTCCGACGCCATTTTCCGGAATATGATGCAGAAACGCGGTGATCGCGGTCCGGCCGCCAAACGGAAGACCGGCGAGCCCCCCCGTATTGAATGGGCCACAAATCGTGTGTGTGATGTCCTTGGTCGCCAGGATGTCGTCGGCACAGAGCGAAGTTCCCAGAAGCGTGTTCTCGGTCGTGGCGCCCACGGTCGTTCCGAGTCGCTCGAGAAGGGATGCACGGAACTCCCGCAGCCGTTGGGCCTGCGGATAATGTTGACGCACAAGTTGCGCAAGCGGCATGGGATGAACCTTCAAACGCGAAGACACGCGGGATATTGGGCCGGGAACGACAATCGTTCCATCAGGCGGGGGACAACTGCCGACACGCAGCACCGCCGCCATTTCAGCGGACTATCGACATCGTCGCGCCCACTCCATCGGCTTGCACCTCCCCTTCCCCACATCCGATAATCCCCATAGACCTTTCAGACCGTTCCGTCGGGACCATCCCCCTTTCGACAGCCCCCCATGACCACCACACGACGCGAACTCACTCCGTATGAAGCCGACCAAGTTCACCGAATCGCCGGCTGGAAAGCCGAATCTCCCGGCTTTATCCCAGGGTTGATCGAAAAGGTCACACACCCACTGGTCAAACTCGCCGAGAAGGCGATTTCGAAGGAAGCGATCGCCGAGGCGATTGAGAAGGCCTACATCGAGTCCGAACTCTTCATTCACCAGGAACGGATCTCGCAGAGGGCGGGAGTGAATGATATTCGCGAACTGCGGCAGCGCGATCTGGCGTCCTGCGATCGACTCGCCGACGAATTCGCGAAAATCGTCGCGGAAAAGGGCCTGATTACCGGCGCTCTGGTCGGCGGAAGTGGACCGCTGGCGACGATGCTCTATGTGAAGAGTCTGATCACGCAGACCTTGCGGGTGATTCACACCACGGGGCTGTGTTAAGGTTATGGGACCGACGAACCCCATGAACACGATTACGCGTTGGGCGTGCTGCTGATCTCGTCGGCGTCGAGCCGAGAAGAGCGGGAACATGCGCTGGTCAACCTGGGCAAAGTCGAAGATTTGATCTTCGAAGAGGCGTTCGAAGAACTGATCGAAGAGGCGGTGACGGAGGCGATCATCGAACACGGGGGCCTGTCGGTCGTACCGGCGCTCGGGATGTTGATTGGCGCGGTGGAGACTGCGGAAATCGCCCAACACGCCGCCGCTGTCGCGAAAATGTGTTTTCAGGAGCGGTGGCTGCGGGACAATGGCCTGACGGAAGGTATCGAGGCGGATCCACGTTTCGCCCATTCCCGCGCCCGACAGATCGCGTCGGGAGTGGGGCGGACACTGTATTGGGCGTGCTTCGGCGTGAGTTTTGGTGTGACTTTTCCGGCGGCGTTGTTGCGGAGTTTTCTGCCGACAGGAACACTGGTCGGCCGTGCCCTGACCGACGGTGCGACCGATGCCTGTCGCGATGTCGAGCAAGTTCGCGACTGGCGGCCGGCACCCGCCACCGCCGAAACAATTCAGGCCGTCGCGCCGGCGAACTGAATTCAGAACTGACCCCCCCCCCCCCC
>JAPLOC010001224.1 GCA_026692825.1 Planctomycetota bacterium
GAATCGCGTTGCTGCGGGTGTTGGCCGACAACGTCGCCGCCGATGCCGACAAATCGTCCAAAGACGCCGTGGCGCTGGTCGCGACCACCACCAAGAATGCCGCTGACACCGACGCGGCCGCGAAAGTCGCTGCGGAAAAACTCGCGGCGGCCCAAAAAGTAGCCGCCGACGCGTTGGCCGCGACCAAGACGGCTGAGACCGCTCTCGCCGCCGTGAAAGAAAACCTGGCGAAAGCCGCCGAGGCTTCGAAACTGGCCGACACACAAGTGGCCGCCGCTCGGGCCGAAGTGGAAATCGCGCTCGCCGCTCTGGCCACCGTCGCCAACGAAGCGACCGTCGCGCTCAAAGCGTCGGAAGAGGCTCTGGCCGGGGTCGGACAGTTTGTCTCGTTCTCAAAGCAGATCGCTCCGGTGTTTGCGAAGCGCTGCCTCGCCTGCCACAACGCGCAGTCGGCAAAGGGCCGCTACAACATGGACAGCTTCCATGGCATTGTGAAGGGGGGCGAGCAGGGGATGGCGGTGGTCAGCAAGGATCCTGATGGTTCCAATCTGCTGGCTCTGATCGAAGACGGCAGCATGCCCAAAGACGCCGACCCGCTCTCAAAAGACGAAATCGCCGCGATTCGGAAGTGGATCAAGAATGGCGGTCGTCGCGATGCGGGTCTCAAGGAGTCGGCACAACTCGTGACGATCATCCCCAAACTGCCCCAGCCGATGCCTCCGGAAGCGTACCGTGTCCCGATTCCCGTGACGTCGGTCGCCTGGAGTCCCGACGCCAGCCTGATCGCCAGCTCGGGATATCATGAGGTCGTTCTGTGGAATCCCGCCGATGGAAAACTGATCCGGCGGATCACCAACGTCGCGGAACGCACCTATGACATCGAGTTCAGCGCCGACGGCAAACTGATGGCGGTCGCCGCCGGTACCCCCGGCCAACAGGGTGAAGTGAAACTGTTCAACCCTGTTGACGGAACCCTCGTTCGCGATGTAATGACCACCAGCGACTCCGTGTTCGGCGTCGCGTTCAGCCCCGACGGCAAACGTCTGGCGACCTGCAGTGCCGACCGGTCGATCCGCGTCTTCAATGTCGAGACCGGCGCTCAGGAACTGTTGATCGAAGACCACGCTGACTGGGTCATGGATATCGCCTGGTCCCCCGATGGATCGAAGCTCGCGTCGGCCAGCCGGGACAAGACCTCGAAGCTGTTTGACGCCAAGACCGGCGACTCGCTGGTGACATTCCCCGCGCACGCGGAAGTCGTTTATGGCGTCGCGTTCTCTCCCGATGGAACGCAGGTTCTGACTTCGGGACGCGACAACAAGATTCGGGTCTGGAACCCGGCCAACGCTCAGCAGATCCGTGAGATTGGCGGATTTGGTGGCGAAGTGTACCGCGTTGTTGTCAGTTCGGACGGGCGGATCTTCAGTTGCAGTTCCGACAAGCAGGCTCGCGAACACAAGCTGGCCGACGGTGCGGCTGTCCGGGCCTTCGCCGGACATAACGACTGGATCTACAGCGTCGCCTTCCACCCCGCCTCCAAGCGGGTCGTGACGGGAAGCTGGGACGGCGAGATTCGCGTCTGGAATGCCGAGGATGCCAAGGGAATGTTGACATTCACCGCCGCCCCCGGGCTGGCGGCCCCGATGGCGACAGCGGCGAAGTAGTCCGCGAAAATCATCGCTGACAATGGAATGAGTGGACTTGGGGCCGGACGACTTTCGTCCGGCCCTTTTTTGTTCATCAGCCTGCGTCTACTTGGCACTGGCCCGTAGCGTGGATCTTAATCCACGCGACTCTCTTCCGATCTCACCTGCGGGATCTCCGGAAACGCCACCCCCATTTTCCCGGCGATCTCCAGTAGCGGGCGCAGGTACTCGTCTGAAAGCGGCAGGCCGTTCTTCAGTCGGTCGCGCCGGCATTCCAGGCCGCGATCTCCTGGGAGTTGGATCTGATCCACCCCCGGTTTACAACGGGCGCTTCTCACGAACGCGATCAGCCGTTCCGCCTCGGTGAGAAAATGCTCCCGGCCGGCGAACTGACCAGGATTCCAGACGACCAGCAGCACATTGTTCCATTCCAGCGCGCCCGGCTCGGCGGGAGGACAAAACCCTCCGGACAATCCCGCTGCCAGAATGTCAAACACCAAGCCCAGCCCAAACCCCTTATAGGCCTGGTCGCCACCAAACGGCAACAGGGAACCGGGAGGATCTGCAAGCATAACCTCGGGGTCGGTCGTGGGATTTCCTTCCGCATCCTGAATCCAACCCAACGGTACAGGGCGCTGCGCAAGACGGGCGATTTTGAGTTTGCCATTCGCGACGGCACTCGTCGACATGTCGAGTACCAACGGGTCTCCGTCCGTCGGGATACCGATACTGATCGGATTCGTACTCAGCCGACGGTCGATTCCCCCTGGAGGAGCCACCGTGTAAATCGCCCCGTTGTCATTGACCGCGATGAGTGCCGCGAAACCGAGTTTCGCCGCCTGCTCGACCCATTCCCCCAACCGTCCGATATGTCCGCACCGCGTGAGGGTTCCACAAACCGCCCCCGCAGTTGTCGCTTTTTCACAGCAACGATTCACAAATTCGTGACACTGCACCTGGCCAAACCCCAGCCCGGCGTCACAGACCAAAGCCCCGGGCAGGTCGCGTCGAACAACCAAAGGGGCACCGGGTTGCAATTCGCCCGATTGAATCTGGCTGAGATACCAC
Organism: Planctomycetota bacterium; assembly: GCA_026692825.1. Taxonomy (GTDB): domain Bacteria; phylum Planctomycetota; class Planctomycetia; order Planctomycetales; family Planctomycetaceae; genus UBA10511. The sequence continues at coordinate 2,715 of JAPLOC010001224.1, forward strand.
CGCGCCAACACGATGCCATGGGAGTCGTGACCCCGCAGGTTCGATTCCACCAGACTCTCGGCGATTCGGTCCGCCTCGAACTGGGTGACCCGGGCGGCGACGAACAATTGTGAGACGAAGTGTCGCAACTGGTCGGCGGTGTAGTTCACGATTTTGGGTGTATCCGATGCGGAGGAACGATTCATCCCAGCCGACCGAACTGGCGATCCAGTTCGGCCCGACTGAGAACCAGGGCGGTTGGCCTGCCATGCGGGCAGTGATGCGCGTCGTCGATCAGGTGGCGCTGCGCGAGCAGGCTGTCAATTTCGTCGGCAGTCAATCGTTGCCCCGCTTTGACGGCCCCCTTGCACGACATCATGTGCAACAGACTGTCAAGCATGTCCCGCCGCGAAGGATCGCGACCGGTTTCGAGAATCTGTTCGGACAGATCTTTCAACAAAGCGGCCGGGTCCAGGCGACGGAGCATCACAGGATACGAAGTGACCAGCAAGGTGTTGCCACCAAAATCCTGTAACCGCAGGCCAAAACTCGCGAGCAGATCCAGATGTTCGAGAAGTGCCGCGACTTGTGCCGGTGGCATTTCGACAGGCAATGGAACCAGCAGCCGTTGCGACTCGACTCCGCCCGACAACACGCGCTTGCGCAGATGCTCGTAGAGAATCCGCTCGTGCAACGCGTGCTGATCAACCACCGTCAGCCCCTCGTCCGATTCCACGACCAGATAAGAGTCGTGAATTTGCATCGCCCGCACGTTGTCGGGGAGCATGGGGGGACTTCGGCGGACCGCTTCGGCAGCGGCGTCGAGCGCCTCGCTGCGAGGAGGTACCTGGGGCGACTCGGCCGTTGAGACCGGTTCCGTCGAATGCTCAGTTGCGATTCCCTCTGCGAATGGGGCAGTGGCCGCGGGGAGGGACGGGGAAGAGCCGGCGGAATTCGGTTCGTCGACAGTGTGCCCCGTATCAGCGGATTGAGATTCCTCCCGCATGGGATCACGCCAGTCGCCAACGGTCGAATCGTTTCGCGGCGGATTCCATTCGCTGGTGCCGAAGGGATCATTACTGGGGCGAGCTGGCTGCGCTCCCGTTGCGGCTGGTTGTGGAGGACTCGCTTCGTTGCCGGTATTCCAACCGAAGTCTGGATTCGTCGCGGGACTGTTCCACTCCGCCGAACTCCCCGGGGTCAGTTCGGACGGGACGGTTTCGCCAGCCGGTGGTTGCGAGCCGGGAGCGCTCCACAGTGTCGCCTGTTGTTTCACCCAGTCGACCAATTCCTGCTGAGCCGCCTGCTGCTGTTCGGGATCTGCGGTCTTGGGTTTCAGTGGTTCCAGCTTGAGGCCGCCCCCTTTGCCCGCGACGTCGAGCGAACTGTTGAGATCCATCCCCAAAAAGCGATTGCGAATCGTTGAGAGAATCAATCGATACAACGTCTGGCTGTCGCGAAACCGGACCTCTGCTTTGGTGGGATGGACGTTGACATCGACCGAGTCGGCGGGAGTTTCCAGGAACAGAAAGGTGATGGGATTGCGGCCCACCATCAACAGCCCGCGGTACGCTTCTGAAAGCGCGTGCTGCAACGACCGGTCTTGAATCCAGCGACCGTTCAGGAACAGGTATTGCCCTTTGCGCGTCGACCGGCTTTCCGATGGGTGTCCCACATAGCCCCACAATCGCGATCCTTTGAAGTCGGCTTCGACCGCGATCAATTGACCGGTCAGCTCGCCCCCAAAAAACAATTCAATTCGCTCCAGCAGACGGTCGGTGCCGGGCAGTTCATAGACCGTGCGGTCGTTATGACGCAACACCAGATGGACCCGGGGATTGGCCAGGGCGATGCGGGTGAACTGTTCGCTGACGTGGCCAAATTCGGTCGCCGCCTGACGCAGGAATTTGCGTCGGACGGGAAGGTTGCAGAATAAGTCGCGGACTTCGATTGTCGTTCCGACGGGACAACCACACGGGACGATCGGTTGGATCTGACCGGCGTCCACCACCAGTTCGGCTCCGGTAGGGCTTCCCCGCGAAAGCCCATGGTCTGAACTCGGAACAGGTCGTCGGCCTCGCGCAGTTTGCTGGTGGCGTGACTGGCGACCGCGAGCAACAGATCGTCGGGATGAATTCCCTCACCGTTGTCGACAATGCGAATAAGTTCCGTCCCCCCGGCGGCGACATCGACTTCGACGCGTGTGGCGAGCGCGTCGACACTGTTTTCTAGCAACTCCTTGACGACGCTCGCCGGCCGTTCGATCACCTCGCCGGCGGCGATCTTGTTAATGACGTGGTGGTCGAGCTGTTGGATGCGGGGCATGAGGGGGCTGGTCGGGACACGCGCGGGGGCCAAACCGCCAGCCTATCGAAACCGGATCGGTTTCGGTAGATCGAGCATACGATCAAAAGGCAGCGGGCCGACAACAACGAACGGCGGCCGACTCAGGTCGACTTGGGGGATTTCGCCCGCTTCGATTTTGATGCGGGAGTGAGTTTGGTCTTGGTGGGGCTGGCGGCCTTTTTACCAGCCGGCTTCTTGCCAGCGGCCTTTTTGTTCGCCGACTTTGAGGCGGCGGATTTCACCCCCTTCTGTTTGGCGGACGGTGACTTTTTGACTGACTTCGTGTCGGCGGTCGCACCCGCTTTGGTTTTCTTGGCGCTGCCATAGCTGGCACCGGCCGCTTTCTCGGCGAGCCGCGCTTCGACCAGTTTTTTGACCAGCGCGACAGGGAGCGGCTGTTCGGGTTGGAAGCGGACCGTTCCGGTGCTGGTATCGTATCCTTGGAGATCGTCGGCATGTGCGGCGACAGTGCTGTTACTCATCAGGAACAGGGCGCAGTGTTTTTCGGTCGCGCCATAGCCGACCAGCATACCTTTTTGACGAAACGCGCAGATCTGATAGCTGATGCACTCTTCCGCGAGCGGAGCGATTGCTTTGATGGTCTGTCGCAAGGATTGCAACGCCGCGCGTTGATTCTGCGGGAGATTGGCGAGGTATTCATCGTGAGTTGTGGGGGGCGTCTGCATGGTGAGTGGCGGGACGTGGGTGATGTAGGACGCGTCTTGTGGTTACTTCGATGACAGGGGTAATCCCCGGGTTTTCAGCCCGTGTCGCATTACGTTTCTTTACGACTCCCTGATAGCATCGTCAAGGATAGGAAGTGATAGGACGGACATGGGTGCTGAGTTATTGTGGCCGGTTACACATGGGATTTCCTCTCACCATTGTTTCGATTTATCATAGGACGGACTTGACGAACAAGCGTGTCAGCGCCAACAATCTCCCCA
>JAPLOC010001225.1:0-2796 GCA_026692825.1 Planctomycetota bacterium
AGGTGGCGTGCCGTGGTTGATCAGTTGGCCACGTTAAAAGCTGATCAAACAACAACTGCTGATAAGAGCTTTGCTCTGGCTGCCTAGTTATAGGTAGTCCCGGCTGAGGAATCCCCGCCTGAGGAGTCCAGAAGCCGGACAAAAATTCAGGCTGGTTCCGCGTCAATACGGGTTACGCGCGGCACGAGAGAGTTGTTACCGGTTGGCGTCGGACGGGCCTTGTCGAGTGAGCCTGCCGACGCGACGGAATCAAGCGACTATGCACGTAGAGGCTTCGTCCAAGGTGTCTCAGGACGCGGGTTCAATTCCCGCCGCCTCCATCATCAGGCCACTTGCGAAATGTTCGCAAGTGGCCTTTTTCATTGGGTTTACGTCAATTTACCCGCAAGGGGACAAGTCGCTGGCCGACACCGGGAATTACCCCGGTCGAGACGAAATCGCGCAGGGGCTGGCACTCATCAATCCACCGCTGGGGGATAAAGAGAGTACGAAATTCATCGAGCGGTTCAATGTCCTCAAGAACGGCATCGCCGTGTTGAGGGTGTTGCACTGGGCGGTCAGCAGCAACCGATACTGTTCGGCTTCCTTGTTGCCCTGGATGAAGTCGGTGCGGGCCTGGGGCGCGTCGGATTTGAGCTTGGCGCGATTCATAACCGGAGAAGAACACGGAAAAACGTTGGCGGCTGGCAGGGTGGTTTGGCGACGAGCGATTCGCGACGCAGCTCGGGATCAGGTCGTTTCCAGGTCACACCGGTTGTGGTTGCCAACGGGCCCTTCGCATGCCCCGGCACGCTTGAGTTCGACTTCTCGTCCCCTAAAACGGTAGTGATCCGTCGTCGGCTGGAGTCGGAGCCGAATCCTTGGGTGGCGACTTTTTGGGTGACTTGGTGACCGCCGCGTCGCTGGGAGTTTTCTTCGCGGCTTTTTTCGTCGCCTTTTTCACTCCCTTTCCAGCCGCCTTCTTCGGCGTCTTCTTGGCGGCGGCGCGGGGGGTGACCGCTCGCGCTCCCCGGCGTTTTTTCCCGCCTCCCGCCGCGGCCCGCTCGGCCAACAGTGGAATCACATCCGCCAGTGTCAACGTGTCGAGGACCGTTTCCTTGGGCAACGTCGCATTCACCGAGCCATGCTTAACGTACTAGCCGTACTTGCCGTCAAAGACCTGCACCGGCTGCTGGTCTTCTGGATGCGCTCCCAGCTCCTTAATAGGAGTCGCTCCGCCCCGAATTCGCTTTTGTTTCAACAACTCGACCGCCGTCGCCAGGTCGATGGTCAACACGTCGACCCCCTTGGGCAACGACTTGAACCCGGTTCCTTCATGGAAGACGTACGGACCAAACCGCCCAATTCCTCCCGTCACGGGATTTCCAGTTTCCGGATGGGCTCCAATCGTGCGCGGGAGTTTCAGCAGTTCGACCGCCTGTTCGAACGAAACCGTTTGCGGGTCGGTCCCCTTCGGAAGTGACACCCGCTTCGGTTTCGGTCCTCCCTCGACCACTTCGCCCAATTGCAGGTAGGGACCGAAGGGGCCGATCATGGCGTACATCGGCACCCCTTCATCGGGATGAACGCCGACGGAACGGGGGCCCTGCTGTTTCTGTTTAAGCCACTCGTCGGCCATTTCCGAGGTGATGTCAGCCGGTGCGACGTCGGCAGGCAGCGAGGCGGTCATCGTCTCGCCATCCTGCTCCTTCACCAGATAGGGACCGAATTTCCCGACCCGAATCCGCGAAGTCAGCCCGTTGAGGTCGATCGTACACGCTTCGCGCGGGTCGATGTTCGCCTCCTGGGTCTTCACCTGCTGATCCAGCCCGAGTTCGCCGTTGTAGAACTGCCGCAGGTAGGGAGTCGACTTGGTGTCGCCGGCGGCGATGTCGTCGAGCGTCTGTTCCATGCTGGCCGTGAACTGCTCGTCGACCAGTTGTGGAAAATTCCGCTCGAGCAGTTGCGTCACCGCCATCGCCGTGAATGTGGGCCGCAACTGATTCGAGACTTTCACCACATAACCCCGATCCTGAATCGTGCCAATGATCGAGGCGTATGTACTGGGGCGGCCGATCCCGTCGGCTTCGAGGGCACGGATGAGCGTGGCTTCGGTGAACCGCGCGGGGGGTTGCGTCTGGTGCGACAGAGTCTTCAGATCGTGACACCGCAACGGATCGCGTTCCGCCATCGCGGGGAGCGTCTGTTCCTGGTCGTCGAGTGCCGCCTCGGGATCGTCGACCCCCTCCACATACGCGCGGAAGAAGCCGGCGAATTCGATCTGTCGCCCGGTCGCGCGAAACTCGGCGTCCTCAGCCTGAACGGTCGCGGTCCGGAACCGCAGTTTCGCGTCCGCCATTTGACAGGCAACGGTGCGTTTCCAGATCAGCGAGTACAACTGCAACTCGCGGCCGGAGAGGCCTTGCTCTTCGCCGGTCTTCATTTCCGTGCCGGCGGGGCGAATCGCTTCGTGCGCCTCCTGCGCCCCCTTGCTTTTGTTTTCGAACACGCGGATCGACGGACTGAGGAACTCTTGCCCGTACCGCTGTTCGATCGAACGACGCGCCGCCGATACCGCTTCGGTCGACAACGAGACCGAGTCAGTGCGCATGTAGGTGATCACCCCGTCTTCATAAAGACGCTGCGCGATTTGCATCGTCTCGCGAGCCGACAGCCCGAGTTTGCGGTTCGCCTCCTGTTGCAACGTGCTGGTGGTGAAGGGCGGATAGGGTCGGCGGGTCTGTTCGCGTTCTTCAATGCCGGCGACATGCCAGCCTGGCGGAGCGGGAACGTCGGGGAGATCCCGGAGCCGTTCAT
>JAPLOC010001225.1:2851-3384 GCA_026692825.1 Planctomycetota bacterium
AGTTTGCCCGTCCGTTCGTCAAAGTCCCGCCCCATGGCGACCCGTCGGCCCCCCACCGTCGTCAGTTCGGCTTCGAACCGGCCCCCTTCCGGAGTTTCCAGCGAAACCTTGAGATCCCACCAGGTGGCCGGGCGAAAGGCGCGTCGTTCGAGTTCACGTTGAACAATCAGCCGGACGGCGACCGATTGCACCCGTCCCGCCGACAGTCCTCGCGCGACTTTTTTCCACAACAGGGGGCTGAGTGTGTATCCATACAGGCGGTCGAGTACCCGGCGGGTCTCTTGGGCCGAGACCAGGTTGACGTCGAGCTGGCGGGGGTTTTTGATCGCTTCCTGAATCGCCTCGCGGGTGATTTCGGAGAACACCATGCGTTTCACCGGGATCTTTGGCTGCAAGACCTCGGCGAGATGCCAGCCAATACTCTCCCCTTCGCGGTCTTCGTCGGTCGCGAGGATGAGTTCGTCCGATTCCTTCATCGCGGCGCGAAGTTCGGAGATCAGTTTTTTCTTTTTCGCGGGGATGACATACAGCGG
>JAPLOC010001225.1:3389-11096 GCA_026692825.1 Planctomycetota bacterium
CGGGACCAGGCGAATTTTTTGATTTCGGCAGGAATCTCGGCGGCACTTTCGGGAAGATCACGCACGTGCCCCATGCTGGCGAGGACTTTGTAGTCTTTGCCGAGATAGCTGTTGATCTTCTTCGCTTTCGCGGGTGATTCGACAATCACCAGCCCTTTGTACTTCTGTTTGCCCACGGTTTGCTGTTTGGCCACGGTGATGAATGACTCCGTTGGGGAACGGGGAGTTCCCGTTTCGGTGTAGTTCTGAACAGTCAAAAACGCGGCGCGGTGCGGATTTTACGGTTCAGGTTGGACTTTGCCAGTTGTGCCGGCACGGCTACAATCTGGGTTCGCTCGCGGCAAGTGTCTGCGGGCCACCAGTTTGCATAGTTCATCAATCTGCGCGCTGTCAAGGTCGGTCGCCCGATGGAGTCTCCGTTCAAGTTCTTCCGCAAGCATCAAAAGCAGATGCTGGTGTTCGTGTTTCTGTCAGCGATGCTGGCTTTCACCATCGGTGATCCGCTGATGAAACTCGCCGGGTATGCCCGGGGGGGAGGGGGCGCTTCGCAGTCGGTTGTCGAGACCAACGCGGGGAAGATCTCAAACCAGGATCTCGAAGACCTCTCCCGGCGGAAGCAGATCGCCAACCAGTTCATCCGAATCGCCGCCACGGAAACCGGGCAGCCCGATCCGGGGAACCTCTTCTTTGGCAGCCCGGTGGAATCGTGGTTGTTTCGGAAAGAAGCCAACCGGCTCGGCATCCAGATGGATAATACCGACGTCGATAACTTTCTGGTGCGAACGTTCCGCCGCAAGTTGACGACGGAGATACTCCAAGACATTTGTCAGGATCTCCGTCAAACCCCCGCACTGATTTACGAGGTTCTGCGGGACGAACTGGCCGAACAGGAGGCAGGACAGGTTCTCAGTCCGGTGAATGTCACGCCGTCACCGGAACAGCTCTGGCGTTATTACCAGCAGGTTCACACCCGGCAGTCGGTCGAGGCGGTCGGTGTCCCGGTGAACGCGTTCATAGATAACGACAGCCAACCGACCGACAAGGAAGTCGCCGCTCTGTTTCAGAAATACAACAAGCGGTTCGATCTGCGTGACAGTCCCCAGCAGAAGTTTGGTGGGGATTACAAGCCGGGATTCCGACAACCGCGCAAAGCGCAGTTTCAATACGTCAAACTGCAATTTGAAGAGGCGGAAGCGGCTGTCGCGAAGGCCCGCCCGGTGACGGACGAAGAAATCCAAAAATACTACGACGACAACAAAGCGATCGATTTCACCCTGCAGCTCCCTCCGGAACCGACTTCGGAAAAGGGGCGCAAGCCCGGGTTATCCACCCCTGGTGAAGACGACGGGGACGAAAAGCCCAAAGCTCCCAACGAAGACGATGCCTCGGTAGAAAAACCAGAATCTGCGGAACGACCGGAAGAACCGGCGGCTCCAGCCGAGGAGACGACCCCTCCCGCTCCCACGGACGAAGCGAAACCCGAAGACAAGCCGGAAGCCCCCAAAGAACCGGACTCGGCATCTCGCGAACCCAAGGCGGACGAGTCTGCGCTTTCGACGACCTGTCAGGACGAACCGAAACCGGCGGCTGATGAGCCGAAACCCGATGCGGAGCCCGCCGGTGACGCACAGCCCGCGACCGAAGAAAAACCGGCGAGCGAGGAAAAGCCCGCTGCGGACGAAGCGAACAAGAGTGAGGAGACCGTGCCAGCGGAACCCGGCGACGACTTGCCCAAGCTCCCCGACGCGCCGGTTTCGGAAGACGAGATGCCGGCCGCCGAGGAGGATGCCGACGTCAGCCCGACCGCTCCGCCCGATCCGACAAAGAAATCCGCCGCTCCCATTCGGTATAAGCCGCTGGATGACGAATTGAAGGAGATCATTCGGGACCGGTTGATTCGGGACCGGGCGAAAGCGTACCTCAAGAAGAAGGCGAAGGACATTTCCGACGCGATGTTCACCGAGGGACAAAAGTTGTCGCAATCGGTGGATCGAGACAAATTCGACAAGGCGGATGCCAAAGAACGGCAGACGCTAACCGAAGAACTGCAGGTGAAGACCGTACCGGCAGCCGCGGATGTGTTGAAGGCGCTGGCCGAAAAGCATGGCGGGGAATTCGGTGAAACCGAACTGTTGACCCCCGCCGACCTGAATGATCACCCGATTCTGGGGAAGACCCAGGAAGTGCCGGTGTCTGAAAACTCAACGACTCAACCGGCGGGAATTGTGACGGTCTGCTTCCGGAGTTCGGGCTTGTACGGTGCCTTGGTGGTGGAAGATTCGGCCGCCGCTGAATTGGCGGGAAATCGGTACATCTTGTGGAAAGTCCGCGAGCTTCCTGACCGGATTCCGACCCTGGATGATCCAGGGGTTCGGGAGCAGGTGGTGAAGGCGTGGCGACGGATTCAGGCGATTCCCAAAGCCCGCGAACGGGCGGAAGCGATCGCTGCCGCCGCTCGCAAGGAGGAATCGCTGGAAAAAGCGATTGCCGACCAGACCGTCACCGGAGCCAAAGATGGGGCGGAACTGGCCATGGTCACGTCCCCCGAATTTTCCTGGTTCCGCGCGTCGAGCGCCATGAGTCAGTTTGGTCGCGAACAGCTTGACCTGGGGAACCCGGTCGTTCTCGATGGCGTCGGTGAGAAGTTTATGGAAGCGGTGTTTGACAAGCTCGAAGAAAAACAGATTGGCGTGATCACCAACGACGACGCGTCGATTCAGTACGTCATTCGAGTGAAGGAACGCCGGGAAGCGAATCGCGAAGCGTTCAAGTCGGCACCCCTGTTTGGAATTTCAATCGGCAAGTTCCAACTCCCCTCGCAATATCAGGAACTGGCGAATCGCGAGGCGGGACGGGTGCGGATGGGATACGGGATGGAACTCCAGAAGCGTTACGCGGTGAAATACCGTGACCGCGAGACAGGCGCTCTGGTGGAGCCGACCCGTGACGATGAACTCGGGGGCGTCGGAGACGACGACTCCGACGACGAGTGATCCGTGAAGTGGCGGTGCGCGGAATTCTCGCTCGATCCGCGCCCGCCGCTTGAACTGTCTCGTCACATGCCACGCCCTCGAACAGCAACTTCTCATCCTCCCGTCGCGACCGAACGACCACAGTCGTCGGTCGCCGAGGGGGGTGTCTTGCCGCAACGTCGCACAATTTGGTCTCTGGCACGGGCGTACTGGTTGCCGGGCCTGATGTTGCTGTGGACGTTTTTGAGTCTGATCTTCCCGCTCTACGACACCGATTTCTGGTGGCACCTGAAAACGGGCGAGTGGATGTTGGCGGAAGGGTGGGTTCCGCAAATCGATCTGTTCACGTTCATGGACTCGGACCGTCCGTGGATCGATCTGCATTGGGGCTTCCAACTGCTGATCACCTGGCTGTACCACACCGGTGGGCCAGACCTGGTCATCCTGTTCAAGGCGACCGTGCTGACCTTGGCGGTGGGGGTCGCGTTTTTCGCGACCGGCGAGGGCTGGTCTTTGGAACGCCGGGTTCTCTGTTGGATTCCGGGGATCATCTGCATTACAGGGCGCGGGTTCGAACGCCCCGAAATCCTCTCGTTGCTGTTCCTGGCGATCTGGTTGTGGGTCGCATTTCATGTGGATCGCCGGCCGAAACTGATCTGGCTGTTACCCCCGTTGCAGATCGTCTGGGTCAACTGCCATGCGCTGTTTGTGCTGGGATTGGTCGTCGCGTTGTGCGGAGTCGCCGACTGGCTGGGCCGGGCGCTGTTGGGAGGGTGGTTTGGCATTCGTCCGCTCGAAGACGCCGAGCTGGCGACATTGCGGAGCCGCGCGATTGTTGGTGTGCTGGCGATCGCCGCTTCGCTGGTGAATCCCTACTTTGAAGAGGGAGCCCTCTTTCCGCTCACCCTGTACGAGAAGTTTTCTGTCGAGCAGGCGTTCTATTCCCAGCAGGTGGGGGAGTTCATGCCTCCGTGGGATTTCTTCGTGCGCTATCGGCTGTTCGCGTTCCGTAACATCTTCTTCGCCGCCGAATGTGTCGTCGCGGTCGTCGCAGCTTACAGTCTCTATCTCCAGTGGCGGCGCGGGGGGGGCGTCAGCCTGTTCCGTCTCGCGCTGCTGGTGGCGTTTGGACACCTCGCGTGGAAGGCGAATCGCAATACCAATCTGTTCGCCCTGGTCGCGACCACGGTCGCCTGCGCGAATTTCTCGGCGGCGGCGGTTGCGCGTGGTCGACAGACCGTCTCAACATTCCGCGGCCGACTCATCGTCGGAACGGCGCTCGGAATTTTGTGCTGTGCCGTCGTCACCGGGGTCTGGAACCAGATCGGCGAAGGGAAGAAACCTCGCTGGCCAGGAGGGGATGCCCGAACTTGCGATTGTTCACAACTTTGGTCAGGCGGCGGTTTATGAATACCACAACGGACCCAACCGGCGTGTGCTGATGGATGGCCGGCTGGAAGTCTGCAGTCGGCGGACGTTTGAGATTCTGAACGGCATTGTTGCCCGCATGTCGGCGGGGCGTCCCGACTGGCAGGCGTTGTTCACAGAAAGCAAAAAGCCGCTGCCGGTTGTGATTCTCGACACCGACTTTTCGGGCTTCGCGATCCTGGGGATGCTGGAGACTCCGGGCTGGAGACTGGTCTACGCCGACGCGACAGCGGGGGTCTTTCTCAGCGACCCGCAGGCCGACGCGCTCCAGCTCCCTGCCGCACCGGCCGAAGCCCGGGAAGTGATGATGAAGAAGCTGAGGCCGTATGTGGAGGCGATCAAGCAGCATCGGGGACGATGACCGGGGTCAAGCGACGCCAGATTGCACAATTTCATCGCGACGCTGGTTGGAGTTCTGCCGATCGCGTTGGCCAGGAGAATCACCTGAGGGTTGTTTCGATGCAGGCGACTGAAAGGCAACTCACAATAGAGGTTCATCGCCAGGATCAGCTCATCGCGAGACCAGTCACGGCGCGTCATTGTCATCCCAAATTCCCCGCGTGACTCAACAGCCCCGGTACCGGCTTCGCCCCTTCCACTCCGATCAACCGCTGGTCCAGTCCCTGAAACTTGAACGTGAAACGGTCGGGGTCGATTCCCAGACAGTGCAGAATCGTGGCGTTGATGTCGTTCACGTTCACCGGATTCTCGGTGATGTTGTAGCTGAATGCGTCGGTCTCGCCATACGTGATTCCCCCTCGGATCCCGCCACCCGCCAGCCACATGCAGAAATTCCGGGGGTGATGGTCCCGGCCGTAGTCTTCCGCCGTCAGCTTCCCCTGCGAATAGACCGTTCGGCCAAACTCGCCTCCCCAGGCGACGACCGTGCTGTCGAGCAATCCCCGCTGTTTTAAATCGGTGACCAGCGCCGCACACGCCTGGTCGGTGTCTTCGCACTGGTTCTTGAGCGCGACCGGCAGTGTGAAATGCTGGTCCCAGCCGCGATGCAATAATTGCACCACACGCACTCCCCGTTCCACCAGCCGACGCGTCAGGAGACAACTGTTCGCGAACGTTCCCGGCTTGGTGGCATTGGGACCATAAAGATCGAGAATGTGCTGCGGCTCTCCGCGCAGGTCGACCAGGTCGGGGACCGACATCTGCATCCGAAACGCCATTTCGTACTGCGCGATCCGGGTTTGAATTTCGGGGTCGCCGAACTTCTGAAACCCCTGGCGATTCAGCTCACCCAGCGCGTCAAGCATATTCCGCCGATCGGTCCCATCGACCCCCGCCGGATTCTGGACATACAGCACCGGATCTCCCACGCCGCGCAGGGCGACGCCGTTGAACTTCGAAGGCAGAAATCCGCTGGCCCACATGCGACTGAACAGCGCCTGGCCATTGCCCGTTTTGGGAAAGCTGGGAGTGAAGACGACAAACGCCGGCAGGTCGGCGCTTTCGCTCCCGAGTCCGTACGACAGCCACGATCCGATGCTCGGCTTCCCCGGAACTTCGCTGCCCGTCATCACAAACGTGCAGGCCGGGTCGTGATTGATCGCATTGGTGAAGACCGACTTTACCACCGCCAGATCATCGACCACCTTCGCGGTGTGAGGCAGTAGCTCGCTGACCCACGTGCCGCACTTCCCATGCTGGGCGAACGCGAACTTGGAGGGCGCGACCGGGAACCGACCCTGACCGCTGGTCATGGTCGTGATCCGCTGGTTGTTCTTCACGCTGTCCGGCAGATCTTTGTCGAAGAACTCCTTCAGCCCGGGCTTGTAGTCCCACAGATCCATCTGGGCGGGACCGCCGTTCATATGCAGGTAAATGAACGCCTTCGCCTTTCCGGGAACATGAGGCATTCCCGGCAGTGGCGGAAAGGGACGTTCTTCGCCGGCGGCCCGGGCCTGGCCGGGGACTTGGGTTCCTCCCGCCAGCATCGCTAGCGCGACACTTCCCAGTCGCAGGCCGTTCTCACCAAAAAACGCCCGCCGGGTTTGCAACCGCTGCGCTTCAAGAATCGGATTCAAGATCTCTCTCCAGATTGCAGTTCGCTGTTCAAGACACTCGCCACCTGCCGGCAGGGTCAATTCCTCGACACGGTCTCGTCCAGATTTAACAGCAGGTTCGCCACCAGAGTCCACGCCGCCAGTTCTGGCGTGTCGAGATTGGCGTTGGGTTTTGATTCCCCATTGGCGATCGCCTGGGCGGCCGCCTCGCGGCGGTCGCGGTAGCGGGTCAATTCCCGATCGAACAGCCGGGCGACGACCGTGGTCTCGTCGACCGTAGGTCGCCGGGCCAGCACGGTTCGGAACGCGAACGCGATGCGTTCTTCCGGCGTCGTGCCGCCAGCAGTCATCATCCGTTCCGCCAGACCGCGGGCCGCCTCATAATGCTGCACATCGTTCATCAACTGCAGTGCCTGGAGCGGTGTATTGGAACGCTCGCGGCGGGTGCAGGGCTGTTCGCGATTCGGGGCGTCGAAATTCGTCATGAAGGGTGGCGGAGCGGTCCGCTTGAAAAACGTATACAGACTCCGCCGATAGAGCGCCCCTTCGTGATCCTGTTTGTAGTTCGCCGTGTTGGAACCGACGAACCCCACCGGCTCCCAGATGTTGGCGGGTTGATATGGGTTCACCCCCCGCCCGCCGACCTCTGGATTCAACAATCCTCCGACGAACAGCGCGTTGTCTCGCAACTGCTCGGCGTCGAGCCGAAATCTTGGTCCCCGCGCGTAGAGTCGATTCTCGGGATCGAGTCGCAGGAGTTCGGGAGAGACGACCGATGACTGGCGGAAGGTTTTCGAAAGCAACATCAATCGGACCAGCGCTTTCACATTCCAGCCTCCTTCACGGAAAGTGACAGCCAGAGAGTCGAGCAGTTCCGGATGGCTGGGGAGTTCCCCCTGCGAACCGAAGTCGAAACTGGTCTTCACCAGTCCGACTCCGAACAGTTGCTGCCAGAGGCGGTTGACCGTGACACGAGAGGTCAACGGCTGTTCGGGGGAGACGAGCCAACGGGCCAGATCCAGCCGGTTGGCCCGGCCGGCGTTCGCGGGGCGCTGAAGTGGCGGAAGAATCGCGGGAACATCGGGTTGAACCGGCTCGCCGGGTTTGTCGTATTGTCCACGCAGCATCACGAAACTCTGCCGGGGTTGTTCGAGATCCCGGAAGATAAATGACGACGGAGCGCTGGCGTCGAGCTGGTCACGTTCGCCGCGGAGTGCGTTGACTTGTGTCCGAATCGACTGGAGCTTTGCTTGCGTGTCGAGACAGACATCGCGCACGTAGTAGTCACGCAG
>JAPLOC010001226.1 GCA_026692825.1 Planctomycetota bacterium
GGCGGGAAAAAGCACCGCGGCGCGACAACTGGCCCAGCGTCTGGGATTTGAATTTCTCGACACCGGCGCCATGTACCGCGCCGTCACGTGGTACTGTTGCCGGCACAAAATCGATCTTGGTGACCCCCACGCCGTGGCCGACGCGGCACGGCGGATGTCTTTGGAATTCGTGGACGACCGCGTTCGGGTCGATGGCGAAGATGTGAGTCTGGCGATTCGGACGCCGGAGATCACCCGCGAATCGCGGCATGTGGCGGGGAACAATGTGGTCCGGCAGTTTCTGGTGGAATTGCAGCGGTCGCTGGCCGCCGGCCGCAACGTGGTGACGGAAGGGCGAGATCAGGGGACGGTGGCGTTTCCCCATGCCGAGTGCAAGTTCTTTCTGGTCGCCGACCCGCGCGAACGGGCGCTCCGCCGGCAGCGAGAACTCGAACAGCGGGGCCAGCAGGTTTCGCTGGAAGAGTTGCTGCAACAGCAGTCGCACCGCGATCAGCGGGATGCCGAACGGGAATTCGGGGCGATGCGGGCCGCGGAAGACGCCCACGTGATCGACACATCGCGATGTGAACTGGAACAGGTGGTGGCCCAGTTGGAGCGAATGGTGCGGGAACGGTTTGAGGGGTGAAGTGGGGGGAGGCACTGGGGGAGTCAGGACACATATGCCTGAAGACCGCTTCCGGATTGCGGGGCTGTCGATTTTGTAGCGACGACGCTCCGGTTGGGATTACCGCAAAGCGGAACCACAACCGGCTGTCTCAACGCGGACCGCGCGGAGTGTAACGTCGGCGACTCGCCAAATAGTTCGGTCAACGTCGTGGGCCGCCCCAAGTACGTCTCTCGAACGCCACACGCACAGCGGGCCGCGCACTTAGAGAATGCGGGCTACGTTCCAGGAATCTCGCATCGACCGTTTTCTTCAACGACCATGGAGATTGCCACGCACGCATCAAGGATGAGGGTTGGGAATCCCGACAACACACCGGCTCGGCCCGTCAGTCGACATCTGTGGGTGTCCCCATTTCATCGGGCTTCCCGGTGCGATCGCCAGATTCCATCGGTTCGGGAGGCAGCCCGAGTTCCCGCCGGGCGGTCCGTTCGATATCGAGCAGTTCTTCGTTGCGAGGATCGGTCGCGAGGCGGCTTTCCGCCGCTTTGTCGAACAGCGCCGCCAATGAATGATCGCCAGATAGTACCAGTCCGCCGCCGGAACCCGGGTCTTGATCTCCAGGGACTTTTCAAACGCGTTCTGTGCTGCGTCGAGATCTCCGTTCAACAGATAACCCAGTCCCAGCGTGTTGAGAAAGAACGGTTGAGTGGAATCGAGTTCCACGGCGCGTTGGGCCAGCTTCAATCCCTCGGCCGAATTTAACACGGCGGGGTCATGTGCCATCAGCAGATGCCAGGCGAGCGAATTGCAGGCGTTCGCGTCATCGGGGAGCAGTCGGAGGAAATCTCGCGCCACCTGCAGTTTCTCTTTCTCCCGTTCGAACCGCGGGGGGATGGCGAGTACCCGCGATGTGCTGGTTCGCACCTGTCGAACCCAGGTCAGCGCCGGCTCGACTTCGACATGCAGTTCCACGTACAGTCTCATCGCCTCAACCGCACGGTCCCACGCCGCGTCGAAATCCCGTTCGGCGACCAGTCTGCGACTTTCGGTTCCCAGAATCGTTGCCAGCCGTGATCTTCCTTCGACGTCGCCCGGCATCACCTCGAGAATCCCTCGAAGCTGAACTTCCAATTCGCGTTGCAGGCGGTCTGCCTCGGTCTGGTTTTTGCGACCCAGCATAATCGCCTGCATCTGCGTCAGGCAGTGGACGTGGGCGAATCGCAACCCGCGGTAGGCGCGGTATTTCAGTGACGCCGGCTCAACGTGACGAAGCGCCTCCTCCAGGACACGCAGCGCATCTTCAGGACGTTTGAGGTCGGAATACAAGCTGGCGACCTGCAGGCAGACCCGCGCGAAATACATCGCTTCATCCCGGGGATTGCTGGTCGCCTCGATCTGACTTCGTCGCAGTTGCAGCGCTTCATTGGCCAGTTCGAGCGCCGCCGCGCGATCGGTCTTTGCGACACATCCCGCGAGCCCTCCCAGCGCGAGCGAGAGTTCCGCCGCGGCGTGGTTTTTGTTTGGGAAAATCGCGAAAACCTCTCGTTGAATCCGCACCGCATCTTCCAGCGCCGACCGGGCTTCGTCCGCCAGTCCGTTCGCCAGCAACGACTGCGATAGATTCATCAGCGCGTTACCCAGAACAAGTCTGTCGAAGGTCACGTGGGACGGATTCTCTATCACCTGCCGTGCGAGCCGCGCACTCTCGCGCGCGATGACTTCCGCTTCACGCCACTTCGCCTGATTCGACAGCGCCACCCCCAGGAAGATATGGGCACTCCGCAGTTCCCGCAGAACTTCGAGCGTGTCACCCTGCGAGGCGCGCACCCGTTGGAACAGGTCGATCGCGCTGCGATAACTCTGTTCCGATTCCTCATGCAGCCCCAGTTCCAATTGCGCCCAGGCCATCTGGAGGACCGCCTGCGCGGTTCCAAACTGCACTCCCGGGTCATCACTCTTCTCGGCCAACAGCGACTGTTTGAACTGCATGGCGCGGTCGAGCGCCGACTTGCCCCGCGCTTCCATGTTGGGAACGCGGAGCAGATGATTTCCCAGTTGAAACAGCTCCGCCACGGCGGACTGCGCCTGGGCGAAACGCGACTCGGCCGCCTTAAGATTGGCCGCCGCGGCGGCGGTCTGACGGGCCGCCTCTGTCGCATTCTCCTCGGCTCGTTCCCGTTCGCGTTCCGCGCGGGCTGTCTCTTTCTCGGCACGTTCCCGTTCCCGTTCCGCCTGCTTCTGAAGCGCCTCGGCCCGGTCTCGATCTTTCACCGCCTGATCGC
The DNA here is from genome assembly GCA_026692825.1 of Planctomycetota bacterium. GTDB lineage: Bacteria > Planctomycetota > Planctomycetia > Planctomycetales > Planctomycetaceae > UBA10511. The sequence continues at coordinate 2,890 of JAPLOC010001226.1, forward strand.
GCTGCAACAACTGCAAGCCGGCGTTCTTCTCAGCCAGTTGCCGCTGTTCCACGGCATCGCGCCACAGGGAAAACACCACAGTAAAACTGGTCGCGAGGACCAGCCCTAAGATCGCGGCCAGAGAGGCGGTCGCCGGGTGTCGCTGGCAGAATCGGCGGGTCTGTTCCACCCATCCGACCGGACGGGCGAGGATTGGCTCGCTCCGTTGAAAACGACCCAGTTCGTCGGCCAGCAGCTCCGCCGACGTATACCGGCGGTGCGGTTCCTTTTGCAGGCACTTGAGGCAAATTGTCTCGAGGTCGCGCGCGTGGGATTTTCGGGTTGATCGCGCGGGGCGGGACCGGTTCCCGCGTTCGAAGCTGTTCGAGAGTCTCAATCAGACTCGCGGCCCGGTATGGCGGTTGTCCGGTGAGCATCTCATACAGGATCGCGCCGAGCGAATAGATGTCCGACGCGGGACCCACACCGCTCCGCGAGGGGTCGGCCTGTTCGGGGGCCATATAGGCCGGCGTCCCCATCATCATTCCCGATTGGGTCTGGTTCGAATCATCGTCAAGCCGCTTCGCCAAGCCAAAGTCGCTGATCTTCGCCGACTGGTGATCCTTCGCCATCAACACATTCGAAGGCTTCAGATCGCGATGCACGACGCCGTTATCGTGAGCGAGTTGCACCGCCCGGGCCAATGGTTCCAGCAACCGCGCGGCCTCCCGCGCCACGAGTGGCTGGCCCCCGAGCCGTTGCGACAGCGTCCCCCCTTCCATCAATTCAAAGACGAGGTACGGCTGGCCGTTCGCCTCTCCGACGTCGAAAATCTGCACCAGATGCGGATGATGCAACCGCGCCGCCGACCGGGCCTCGCCCGCGAAACGGGTGCGAAACGAAGGGGCGTGGTGAGTCGCGTGCAGCATCTTGAGCGCGACCCGCCGGTCCAGCTCGAGATCGCGCGCCTCATAGACAATCCCCATCCCTCCACGCCCCAGAACGCCCAGAATCTGATAACCGGGTATTCCCGGCAAGCGGCCCGCGGCCGGGACGTTCGCTTTCGCCTCGTGCGCCGCATCGACCAAAACCGTCGCCGCGACTTCCGGGAAGCGTTTCTGCAATTCTTCAAGCGTGCAGTCGGCTCGGTAATGAAATTCCAAACGCAGCAATTCGCTCAATAGCGCCGAACGGAACGGCTCGGTGGCGTCACCGAGAAAGTCCTCGGTGCGTGGTGTTTTGCCCGACATCCAATCGGCTTCGTAGCGATTGCAAAGCTCATCAAGACGCTGCAACTCGGTCGCACCGAGATCGGGTGTTCCAGACACGGGTCGTCAACTCTCAAGAACAAGCGGACAGGACCGTAATTATACCGCGACTTCCTCGGTCCAGAGAGAACGAATCAGCCGCAGCCGGCGTTCCACCGTCGCCAGGGCTTTTCCCAGTCGCGTCGCGATTTCAACCGTAGTCAGCCCTTCCATGCGCCACAGGGCGATCCGCTTGAGTTCGTCATCTGGCAGGCGATCGAGCAACCGCTGCCATTCCTCGGCGACCTCGACCACAAACTCGGGGCTGGGTTCGCGATCCAACACCATTTCCAAACCGCGCATGCCCGATTCGGCCTCTTCCCGTGTCAGAAACACCGAGCCACCGACGACGTGCCCACCTCCCCGTTTCTGTCGAAATTCATCGCGCACCGCCTTTTGAGCTTTCCGCACGGTCATGGTCACCAGAAGTTTCCACAGCCCTTCGCGGTCTTCGAGATCGGGGAAGCGGCCCTGCCCAACACCCCGGCAGAGACTGTGCAAGGCGCTGAGCGCGACGTCTTCACCATCCGTCGGCAAACGCGGGGCCGAGTCGAGTTTTTTGCGGGCGAGTACCGCGAGTTTGGCGAAGTAGCGGTCCCACAGCTTCTGCGCGGCATCCCCGTTTCCCCCCTTGAGGTCGACCAACCACTGCGTCACCGAATCGGGATTCGCCATGCGGGGCCTCATCCCGCGGCGGCGGGCTGCGGTTTCTTGGGGGGAATCGGCGTCTTCGGTGCCTGTTCTTCGACGTCGACAATCTCCAATTCCGGCAGGCTCACTTTCGCACCCGTCCGACCGAAGACCACGGGGATGATCTCTTTGGAAATCGCGGCGTCAAATGTCAGTCCGAAATACTTGTGGGCCGGTGTCGACAACCGTAGAACCCATTTGAAGAAGCTGACACGCAGCGACTGCAGCCACGACAGGCCTGGTTCCGTAATAATCTCCTCTTCCCCAACTTCGATAATCCAGCGTTCCGCAGCGATGTGAATCCGCCCCTGGCGATGGAGTTCCCGCAGCGCCCCCCGGATGTCGGGCTGTTCCATGTACCCGTACGTGACGATCACCGAATCAATATCGTGACCGATATTCACGACTTCGTACCGTTTCGCAGGATCGGCCTCGGCGACCGAAACCTGGTTCACGTAGAACATCGTGACGTGCGACGGGAGAACACCATATTTCTTGAGGAAGATTCGCAGACTGACCGGGACGTAGTCATTGAGGCTGCGAATCGGGCGCGAACACAAAAAGACCGCGGCGCGATCGCTCTCCACAAGCCGTCGGCGGCCTTGAATCAACGATCGGGCGAAAGGCAGATTCTCGCGCAGAGTCAGTTCGAGTTCGTCGAGCATGTCACGCAGCGCCACCAACCATTCCAGCTTCTTGCCGTCGCGGACTCCAAATTCGTAAAACGCGTTCGCGAGCTGTTTCCGACCCCATTGCCAGACGACCATGATCGCCACGAGTCCGATCGCCACCATCACGGGGAAGTAACCCCCGCTGGTGAATTTCAACAAATTGCTGGCGAAGAACAGCAGATCGACCAGCATCAACGGTGCGCAAATCGCAAAAACCTGCCAGAGTTTCCAGTTCCACCGGTAGTACGCGACATAGCCGAACGCGAGTGTTGTGACACCCATTGTTCCCGTCACGGCGATCCCGTACGCCGCCGCCAGGTTTCCAGCGGTCCGAAACGTCAACGTGACGGCGACGCAGCCCACGAACATCGACCAGTTGACGAGCGGGATATAGACCTGCCCGTCGGTTTCGCGGCTGGTGAACTTGACGGCGTGGCGGGGTGAAAACCCGAGGACGATCGCCTGTTTGACGATCGAAAACATTCCGGTGATCAGCGCCTGCGATGCGATGAAGGCGGCGATGGCGGCGATCACCATGTCGGCCCCCAGAATCACGTTATCCACCCCGAGATTCCCGGTGCTTGGAGTCAACGCATAGAACGTGTTCGCCCGCTTCGGCACTCCATTTTCCAGCATGTAGCCGATCTGTCCCGCGTAATTCATGACGAGGCAGGGCAGAACGATATAGAACCACGTGTACATCACAGGCCGTCGACCCGAATCGCGAGGATCGACACTTTCCCCCTCATGCATCGGTCGGTCACTGTGCGCGGTGAAATGTCCGATGTCGGCGTACTTCGCCTCTCCTCCCGTGATCGCCAGAACCACAACCCCCAGTACCACGAACGCCCCCAGACCGGGGAAATTCACCAGAAACTGGATCGCATACGACGGATCCAGCGACTTGAACACCTCGGGGTGTCGTACCATATAGGGAAACCCCTTGATCGCGATCCAGGGGAACCAGACCAGCAGCATGAACCAGCCAAACAGTCCCCCGACCTTGCTGGTCCCCCGCCACTGCGGCTTGAACAGAACAAAAAGACTGAGCAGCGTCGCCCCAAGGGCGAGGTTTTCGCCCAACGGTTCGTACGCCCCCAGCATGCTGATCGGGGGAGTGATGATGCCGTCAGCCGCCAGCAGACCGGCGGCAGCGACCACGAGATAGGTCAACGCGGTCAGGCCGGCGATTTTGCCGGTGTAACCTTTGAGGAGTCCCCACAGGGCGAATGTCCCCCCCTCGCCGCGATTGTCAGCCCGCATGATCAGCAGGTCGTATTTCACAGTCAGGAAGATCAGCGCCCAGAAGATCAGGCTCAAGCTCCCCATCGCGTCGTTCGCGTAGACCAGCTTTCCCCCCTGTTCGATCATTTCGTCGACGAGGTCGGGAGCCAGATCGTGATTTCGCAGCCGGATTGTCTCGCGGGTGATTTCCATCACCGTGTACAAGACAGACGTTCCGATATCACCATAGACCGTCCCGGCGGCCTCACGCATTCGCGTGAACAACCCATGTCCGTGCGCATGGTTCGCCGGGCCGGTGGCGTGGGTTCCTTCAATGGCGGAGCGGTTGGTATGACCAGGCGCACCGGACGAATCGGCACCTCCCTGCGGCGACGACTCACGAGATTCAGACATACAACTCAGAGAACCGAAGCGGTTCCACTCCGAAAAGAGAAAGAGGAACAAGTCGAGTCTGGGCGAGCTGCGAACAGCCTACAGCACAGTCAGAGGACGTGCCACTCTGTGAACGAGACGTCGCAACCCGTTTGCGCGTGGCAACCCCACGCGCGGCGGACGTCCCGATGTGCCAATTACCCTGAATTGCCGGCTTCGCCGGGCTATTTCTTCACCGGCACGCCAAAGTCTCCCCCCAGATCGCGCCAATACGAATGCACATGGTTCGCGTTGTTCTGGGTGTTGTTGTACTCGATCAGGAAGGTCGGACCCTGGACCCGGTAGTAGTGCCGCTGGTTCCGTTCGGTCTCACCCCACCATGCGAAATGGATTTCATCAAACCCGGCCCGCATCAGGCGTTCGCGACGTTTCGCGGCGACATCGCCGGGCATGTTGGCCAGATACTCTTCCAGCAGGTCGTGCAGGAGTTTTTTCTGGTCGGGGTTCATCTTGCCGGCGACGAGTCCGACCGCCGGTGTATTGTCTGCCTGAGGCAAATTCGCCCCGCGGAGATCGTCGGGGGCTTTGGTGTCGAGGTGAATCGCCGCTTTCCCTTCGGCGGAGGCCAGCTTCAGAACCTGCCGGGCGAGATCTTCCTCGGCCCCCAGGACACGAATCGACCGTTCCGGGCCGGCGTCAATCAATGCGGGATTGGTCCCGTAGAATTCCGGGGTGCTGCCGATCACTTCGCCGTTGTCGAGCGTGAAATTCAGCGACAGGTGATGCCCTTCCAGTCGCCAACCCCATTTCCCCTTGGCCGACGGCGTTCCGAACACACTGAGGTAGTACTTTCCAGGATTGCGGCGTTCGCGGCGCTCGGCCCGTTCCCCCCCTTCCAGGAGGTACAGCACCTCTTCGAGGCTCATGATCGACAGCGTCTGGTCATAGCCGGCCTTCGACAGGCCGCTGGAAATGAATTCCTGGGCGGCTTTCAGCGCTTCCCCCTCCAGATCACGCAAGGGGAGTCCCTTGCGTTCACGGGGAATGAAGTGCCAGTTCAACCGCTCGGTGTCGTCGAAGGCAAACGACACCTTTTTCAACTGGTCGGGATTCAATGACTTCTGCGGTGGCGAACTTCGTGAACGGACGGGACATCTTGGAAAACTCTCGAACGCGGGGTTTTTTGCACTGAACTCAGGCGCGACGGCATCGTCCGCGCCCCTACGTTAACCGCGCGACTGGTGATTCGTCCAGTTGACGACACGCGCTGTCGCTGCCCGATAGAAATGTCCCCGGGTTGTGCCCGATAGAAATGTCCTCACTCTGTACCACGTGTTCCGCCTCGC
>JAPLOC010001227.1 GCA_026692825.1 Planctomycetota bacterium
TGCTGCTCACCAACAGCCATAGCATCCGCGACGTGATCTACTTCCCGCTGCTGCGGCACGAACGCCCGGCGGGTGCGAAGGGGGATGACACGGCCGAGGAAACCTAAGACGCGCCGGCGGGGAAGCCGAGCGTCTTGGGACTCCACAGCATGGCGAGCCAATCGGAACTTTGGTCCCGTCGCGGCTTGTGTCAGAAGTTGATTTTTCAATCGTCGCGCAAGCATTCGCTTCCGATACGCCGTTTCAATCTGTCTCCGCTCAACTCTGCCGAAGACGTCCAGACCGCGGCGTCGTAGGAACGCCGTCCGCCACATGTCGCGACGACGCCCTCTTGTCGCGACGACGCTCCTGCGGCGTCGCGCCCGACGGCGCAGCCGGCGGTTAGGTCGGTAACGCAAGCATTCGCTTCCGATACACCGCTTCAATCTGTCTCCACTTAACTCCGCCGAAGACGTCCAGACCGCGGCGTCGTAGGAACGCCGTCCGCCACATGTCGCGACGACTCCCTCTTGTCGCGACGACGCTCCTGCGGCGTCGCGCCCGACGCCGACAGGCGGCGGACAGGTCGGTAAACTTCACCCGTGATTTGACTTCACCGTCGCGCAAGCATTCGCTTCCGATACGCCGTTTCAATCTGTCTCCACTCAACTCCGCCGAAGGGCTTCCAGACCGCGGCGTCGTAGGAACGCCGTCCGCCACATGTCGCGGCGTCGCAGCCGGCGATTGAGCGACCACCGGCTACCCGGGCCAGTGGGTGTCACCGATGTTACCTGGTCTAGTTGGTACTCTTACCCGCAGCACGTTTTGCCGACGAATTCCGTGGACTCTCGCCGACACGCAAAACTCCCGTCGATTGGGCTTCTACCGCGCCCGACCGCGCGACAACCGGAATCCGCATTTCGCCTCGCGCCGCCGGCCGGATGATCAAGGGAATTCGTTCGACCTCCCCGGGATTCAGTCGTGGCAAGGTCTGCTCCAGATCGTGACCTTCCGGATGTCCCACATCGCCCGGGAGCTTCAGTTCCAGGTCGACGTTGCTCGCGGGGGCGTCGCCGATGTTGGAGACCAACAGGACCATTGTTGAAATGCGCCCGACCTGAGCCCACTCCAACGGCTCCCAACGAAGCGCCAGTTTCGGGGCCTTTACGGGTGGCGGCGGAGCGACTGGTTTCTCGGGAATTTGTTGCGGAGAGGGATTCCGCACGACCGGTTCAAATGTCGGAGTCGGCTCGGCAACGATAATCCTGGTTTCCACCGGATCGCTCTGTTCCGTAACCACCTCGGTGACAACCGGAGGCAAGGGAGCGACTCCTTTCCACTCGGCTGATTCGTTCGGAACGGTATCAGTGGATTGCGCCACCACTTCCTCGGCGGCTTCGGTTTCTTCCGTCGCGGGTGACAACTCCGCAGTCGACTCGTCGGTCGGCTCAGTAGGAACCAGCCACGCCATTGCGGCGTCAGGGGCGAATTCAGGGGCCAATGCGTCCCCAAGCAGGCGCTGGTCGGGCTCTGGTTCAGCGGCGTTGGCGACCTCAGAAGGTTCCTCCGGCTCAAGATCTTCAACCGCGGCGGGAGGTTCATCATCGAGCGACGTTTCCTCCGCTCCTGGATTCGCTCGATTGAATCGGGCAATCTGCCGCGGTTCCTCTTCCATCGGTTCGTCATCTATTGTCGCGACGTCCTCGATCGCGGTGACATCCTCTGGAACCAGACGCAACGGAGGTTCTGCGGCCGGGGGCATCTCGTCTGCGAACTCAGGTTCCAGTGGGATCCCGGGAATCCGGCGTTTCCTGGCGACCGCGTGACCCGCGACGGAGGGGCGGACGTGCAAGTCGACATTCACTGTCGGATCGACAGCATCGCGCGGCAGTTCGGACAGTCGCTGATCGATCTCGCTCGAATCATCGGGCGAACGCTCGCTGGCCTCATGAATTGACTGACGCGACTGCGGAGCACAAAACCAGGTGAAGAACGCCGACAGCAACAGCCAGATCGCCAGAGCCAGCCCCGCCAACCCCGAGACGACGGCCAGTGCGAACCCCGGGTTACGTCGCCCGGCTGAAACGGAACCGTGCCAAGCCACGACGGCAGCCGCGCGCCACCGCGCCGCCCGATCCTGGGCGTCCTCGAAAAATCGGGTACTCACGTGACCGGCCTCCCTGCAATCCGCGTTCGGTGGCGGAAGAAAACCTCCCTGATTCACCGGTGTCTCCAAATTGACACCTTGTCCGTTTATCACGGTTGAGTGTCATGGTCAAGGGGATTCGGGAATTCCCTCCTGGGATTTGGCATGGGAGTCTGGCCGGTAGAAGATCGCGATCGGCAGCAGAAAGACCGCGGTCGCCGCGAAGATCTTCCAGGTCGCGGCCCCTTCATCTCCCACGAGTGCCCGGGAAAAAATTCGGTACAACACCGAAGAAAACAGGATTGCGATCCAGTTCGCGAGATTCATCGCGCCAATCATCTGCCCCTTTTTGTCGGCCGACGGACGGGATTGCAGAAAGACCTGTAACGGGACCGCGAATATCCCGGCGGAAACACCGCAAAACAGCAGTGTGACACTGGCCCCCCACTGAATCACCGGAACCGACGCGCCACTCGCGCCAACGATCGCCAGCAACCCCAATCCCGCGATCATCCCCCAACTTCCCAGTTGGACGAGCCGAAAGTTAACCCGCTTTCCCGAAAGCCAGCCACCCAGCGCGCAGCCGACCGAAATCCCGATCACCAGAAACGCGGGCATCACGCTGGTCGCGGCATCGGTCAAACCGAGCTGATTCTTGCCAAACGCGTTGACGGCCGGCTGAATGATACCGCCAACCAGCCAGAAGATCGACGACATGAGCAGCGCCAGCAACAGCGGCCGATCGCGCCACATCACACCCAGCATCTCACGGCTGATCAGCAGGCTGTCGCCATCGATTTTCAACTGGGGATTCGCGGCCGGTGTGGGGCGGACGAGCAGAGATGTTCCCAATCCGGTGCTGGCGACCGCCACATACACCAGCCCCACGACCAGCAGGTAGTCGGGGATCAAGTGCTGCTTGAGCAACCCCGCCACAATCGTCCCAACGATGATCGCGATGAAGGTGGTCATAAGAAAGATCCCGTTCGCCGCCGGCAGGTTTTTCTCCCGGATGATCTCGGGCAGAATTCCGAATTTCGAAGGTCCGAAAAACGCGCTATGTGTGCCCATGAGAAACAGCACGGCGAACACCGCATACAGGTTTTCGGTATGCGAATTCCGCCACAGCGACAGCGTTCCCAGAATCACAATGCCGATTTCGGCCATTTTGCAGATCACCACGATCCCGCGTTTGCTGTAGCGGTCGGAGAGGTAGCCGGCGAAGCCTGAAAAGGCGACGAAGGGAACGGCGAAGATGAACAGGGCGGTGCTTTGCTGATCGGCCCCGCCAAAAAACCACTCCCGGATCCAGTTCCAGATCGCTCCGCCAACGGAGGACGACGTCGCCTGTTCAGGGGAATTCTCCTGGCTCCGAAGTCGAGACACAGTAACAAGACAACCTGTTTGAACAGGTTGTCGTTGAAGGCCCCGAGGAACTGCGTGGCGGTCATGCCCCAAAAAGAGGGATCGCTCGAAAGGGATTCAGGGAGCGTCGCCTGATGCGCCGCGCGTGCCGCCCCCTCCGCAGCCGAGTCATGGGGATGTGAAACGGATTCGCTGGGTGACATCGCGCGGTTCTCAGTGGATTCTCGGCCGATACCACGTTCGGCGGCGGTGCCAAAGCACCTCGCACTCATCGTGGTGGGGGACAATACCACGGAGGCGAAATCCGGGCGAGGGCGCAACGCGCGGACGCCAGCCACGGATTCCGCTTTCAAAACTACTCCTGCGGCGGATCGATCTGGTAAATCGTCCCGTTCAGATTCACCAGCAGCGGTTCTTCAAACGCCAGATACTTCGCAAGCTGGCCGCCGTTGGCGCTCGCCAGATCGAAATACTCCTGGCTGAATTGTGTCACGCGCTGCGCGGTTTTCGCCTGTTCCGGCGTGACTGTCGAATCGTTCCAGCGGTTCTCTTTGAAGAAGAATGTCTTTTGTCCAACGTTCTGGACCTGTCGGGCGACCGAGATCTGACCTTCCGCATCCTGAACGACTGTGCCCCGACCACGACTCTCGGCCAAACTCTTGCGCGCACGGTCAAGTCCTGGGCTGGTTGTTGGGCCGCCGACTCCACCGCCACCCAGTCCACCGTTGGGGGCATTGGTCGCGCGCTGCAGTCCCCCCTTGAACGAACGCTGCGTCACCCCCGACTCCCCCGACGACTTCGCCAATTCCCGCCGGGAGACATCCGCAGCCCGGGCTCCATTGGCGGCGGTGGCTGACAGGGGAACGGTTTCATCCGCGAGGAATGAGGTGTACGGTGTCAGAATTCCATGCTGTGTGGAGAGCCGCACCAGTTCGTCGACCAGTTCCTGGTTCTGCCCCTTGAGATCGAGTTCATCAATGATCTCGCCGATCCGACGGGTCGCCCAGAGTTTTTCAATGAAGGCGTTCGACTCATCCATCGATTTCGCGACAAACGTTGAACCGCCCTGGAATGATTTCGTCTCCATTCCCTGTTTCCCGGTCAACGTCACTTTGACATCTCCGGGGGTTCTGTAACGACCGACGTAAACCAGTTGTTCCCCCTGATACAGGTCGGTCAGTTGGCGGGGATAGGTGCGGGAAATCGGACTGACGGCGGGTGCCGGCGCGGATTGCACCTCCAGCGACACCGCCAGATCGGTGAGAACGGGAGCGCCAATCTTCTGGTACAGAGCGGCGACATGGGCTTCGATATTCTCGTTCGGTTTCACATACACCGACTGACCCCGGTGATCCCCCGCCAGTCGGTCCAGCAACCGGCCATTCACATCGAACCCCACGCCAAACGCGTAAACCCGGGCCGCGACTTTGTTCAGCGCTTTGGCGTTGGCGGCAATCTTCTGCTCATGAACTTCTCCCACCGTGGGAAGTCCATCGGTCATGAAGATGACATAGCTGGGACGTTTGGGGTCAACCAGCATTTGCAGCGACGTCTTCAACGCTCCGTCGATGTTGGTGCTGCCCCCCGCGTACAGCCCCTCGGCGAACCCCAGTGCCGCCTTGATCGTGGCGTCGTCTGCCCGCTGCAACTCGGGACGAAACGCCTCGACGTTGGAGTCGTACGTAATGATGTTGAAGGTATCGCCTGGCCGCAGTTGATTGATGAGGAACTTGAGCGCCTCACGCGCCTGTTCAATCTTTTTGCCACTCATGCTCCCTGACTTGTCGAAAACGAACAACAGGGTGCGATCAATTTTGGCTGCCTCCGCGTCGCTCTCACTGGGGCGGTAGCTCAGAAGGTTCATCCCCACCATTCCATTCACCGTTCCGTACAACAGCCGAAAGTCGTCGGGAGTGTAGGAATTCGCCAGCGACAGTTTGCAGACCGCGTGGGTGTTGTCGGGACGGTTGATTTCGACCTGATGACTGGGACTGTAGATGGACTTGATCTGGTCGGATGTCTGAATCCGTACAGTGACATCCAGCTTTTCGATCGGTTTGTTCGAGTGCTTTGTCGTTCCGATCGGCAGCTTGAAGTCGATCAGCCCGCTGTCTTTTTTCAGCAGTTGCGTGTAACGGATCTCTACAGTCCGCTCGGCGTTGGCTGGGATGGGAAACACGCTCGTTTGAAACAGACCCAGCCCCATGTATTCCAGCAGCGCGGGATCACGCCGACTGCGCACGATTTCTTCATAGATCCGCCGGGCGTCCTCTTTTTTGAGCAGTTTTCCCGCCAGTTCTTTGCCATCGACCAAGAGCGTCAGACCGCTGATGGCGGCATCGTCGGGGAGTGGAAAGGCGAAAACCGCTTCGAGCGTGGCGGTTCCGGTATTCTGGAACACTTGGGAGATCTGCACCTTCGCCGCTTGGTCGACAATCGAAACCTGCGTGTCGACGGTTCGAATGCGGTAGTCGGAGGGGGCGGGCCGGGGAGGGAGCGGACTGGGAGTAGGACGCGGAATTCGCGGCATCGACCGGTCCACCAGAATGATCTGGGCGGAGGCGACCGCCCCGCACCCAATCAGCAGCGCCAGCGTAAGAAGAGAACGAATTGAGGCGTGAAGGAGTGGTCGGCACCGCATGGCGAAATCCCTGGTCAGTCCTTGGAATCGAAAGAGGCTCTCGTCGGTGAGAATCCGTGCGAGCCGCCGGTATGCTACCAATTCGACGCCAGCCGGGGAGATTTCGTTCCCGGGTCGTGACATTCGCGTTACGCCGGCGGAACGCGGGCCACTCGGGACCAGTAATCGACCAGACTGTGTGTGAAACTGCGCAAGACGTCGTAGCTGCCGGGCTTGGTGATGAACGAACTCGCTCCGCAGTCATAGGCGCGGGCGATATCCGTATCGAGTCCAGACGTCGACAGAATCACGACTGGTATGGAACGG
>JAPLOC010001228.1 GCA_026692825.1 Planctomycetota bacterium
CTCGACGACGGCGGCCGTCGGCGACTGCAGCGACTCCGTCGCCAGCAGTCGGGCGGTGGCGACGGACATTTCGACGTGGACTTGGACCCCCTTGGTTGGGTGATCCTTGGCGGCCGCGAGTCGCTCGTTGCAGACGTTCAGCGCGGCGGACGCGGCGGCTGACACGCTGGGAAATTCGTCGTTCATTTGGCTCGTCACACAGTGTGGAAAAGGAAACAGAACTCGACCGCAGTCAGGTCATTGTGGCCCACGTCGGCAGGTTGGTGATTTCGTAGCACGGTTTGAGGCTCACTTTGAGCGTCATTCCCGACGCGAGTTCTTCGGAGCGAGGCAAGCCGAACACCTTGAACTTGGCGCGGAGGCCCTGGGAGCTGGCTCCCGAGATCGCGCCGTCGAGAAAGACAAGTTCCAGCGAGGTCCGCGCGTTGAACGCTGTGAGGATTGCCGTGCAATTCGCGTCGGTCGAATCCCACACGATTTCCGTCTCGATCGCTTGCACACGCAGTGTGGGTTCGGTTTGCTTTTCCCCCTGGGCTGCGCGCGTTGTGGCGTCCCACTCTTCGTAGCTGCGGTCGATTGTCGTGTTGCGCAGAATGGTCATCTCGACCCAGGTGGGGGATCCCCATGTTCCGGTATTCCGGAACGCGCGACCCTCGAACCCCATTTTCAAACCCACAATCTCACCTCTCTCTCACTTGATGGAATCGCGCCACAACTCAGGGAACTTGGACTCGTTGGCTTTGTAGGCCGGAAACATGTAAGGGCGGGCCTCGAACTGGACAGTTCGCGTACGATGGGGCCAGTTCAATTGATTGCGAAAACGCGAATTCTGGCGGTACCACTTCTGCGCGCGCTCGCTGTAGACCTCGCGAATCACAAGAGACCCGCCGTATTCCAAGAGCTGCGGCACATTTGCGGGCTTCGCTTTTTCCGGACCAGCCACCACGGCACGGGCCGAAATGTCGTACTCGAAAAACAACCGATCCCTCAGAAGGCCCACGTGGCTTCTGGGGGGCTGACCGGGCAGACTCGTTTTTTTTGTCTTTCGGATCGAACTGCGGGCGCTCCGTCGAATGAACGCGCCCGCCTTAGAAAGGTTCCTTCGCTCGGCTTTGTCGGTCGCGGCGATCACCTTTTCCGAGTCGAAAAAAAAGGAAGTCATCTTGAATGAGGGTGTCATCGGCGTACCACCCATTCCATTTCGACCACACCCAGAAAAATCAGGTCACGCAAGGCGTCACTATCCGGCAGCTCGATCGTCTGTAACGTCATCTGCTTGGCCTTGTCCCCTTCGGCCAGGGTCAGGGAGCCGGGCAAGGCGTCGCAGATTTCCTGCGTCAGTCCGACCAACGGGTCCACGTCGGCTGGTGCATCTCCGGTCAATGCCTGCAGGACGGCAATTTGGATCGCCACGGTATGCAGCGATGTCCCGCGGTCGAAGTTGTCGGCGCTGTGGGACGTGGCGGCCACCCAGACGGCGATTGGTTGCCCGCTCAACTCCTCCCGGTTTCGTTTCCTCGGTCGGTAGACCCGTTCCACGTCCACCGTCTGCGACAGCGTTGCAGCCGCGATCGTGGCGGCAACAGCACTGGCAATCAGTTCGGCGGGGTGGCGGGCCATGGTTTAGGTCAGATCCGGATTGCGTGAATACGCCAAGTTGTGCCAGCGGTGTCGCTCACTTCGTACGCTCGCCCCGTTCCATCGGGGTCGACTCGATAGGTCTCCAGCGGTCCGGAGGCCGGCTGATAGTCAATCTGGTCCCCGTCCTGGGGGTACCACTGCGTCGCCCCGTTCTTCAGGTCGCCGGCGGCAATGATCCAGTCGGGGCGCTGGGTCGAGACTGTGTTCCCCTGCAGGTCGGTCGGGGCGGTCAATCTCTTGCCGCGCACCGCCTGGGCGATCGCGATCGACGTGGCCCCCCGGCGGTAGACGATCGGCACACCGATTGTCTGACGAATCGCCGCCAGGGGTCCGCTGAAGTAGTCGGGCATGGGTTGGTTTCAACGATTCGGAGATTCCGAATGGTTCGAAGTTAGAACACCAACTCGGACGTCAACGAAGCGGCGGAGGCGTCGGCGGCTGCGGAGTTGGTCGCTTTCACGCCGACGTAGCGGGCGCAGTTGGTTGGAAGTCGGAACCGCGCGGTTGCGGCAGCCGCTCCCGCGCCACCGGCCCCGGTCTGGACGATGACTTCCTTGGCGATGATCGTTGGACTCGACAGGTCGGAGTTGACCGACATGACGACGTCGTATTTCATCGTGCTGCCGTTGGCGAGCTGGCCAACGGCCAGGGCCGGGGCGGAGATCAGCAGTTCCACCTGGGCGACGAAATCGCC
>JAPLOC010001229.1 GCA_026692825.1 Planctomycetota bacterium
CTTTTCAGAGTGATGTACTCCCAACGGTCAGTTGAAGCGAGCGCCCCCGCCAGGAATCGAACCTGGTCTACGACCTTCGCAGGGTCGCGTGCATCCATCACACTTCAAGGACGACAACGAGTGCCACCAGACCATCGAAGCGAGTCGGTCGGCTTCGATGGTCGGTGTGCGATTCACTACTCTTCAAGTTCCACGCTCCAGTACGCCTCGCTCAGAAACTGCGACCAACTCGCGATGCGGACTTTCGACCACGAGTAGATCGGTTGCCATTTGGGGCGGACGGGCGCTTTTCGCAAAGGCATCCGCGCCTCAGCGGGAGTGCGGTTCGCCTTGCGGGCGTTGCACTGCAAACAGGCGAGAACGCAATTGTCCCAGGTGCTGGTTCCGCCCCGCGAGCGGGGCAGGACGTGGTCAATGGTCAGTTCTTCGCTCCCGGGGCGTGAACCACAGAACTGGCAGGTGTAGGCATCGCGGCGAAACAGGTTGCGTCGGTTGAAAGCGACATCGCTGCGGGGAACTCGTTCGTACGCGACCAGAGTGATGATCTCGGGAACGCGGACCCGCGAACGGACCGACTGCACAAACAACTCGTCCCCTTCGGGAACCATGCGGGCCCAATCCGACCACGTATACTGGCGATAGTCGCGGGGGTCGACAATTCGGGCGCGCTCGGAAGCGACCAGCGTCAATGAGCGCGCGACCGAGGCGACCCCCACCGGCTGCCAGTTGCGGTTCAACACAAGAGTCGGTCGAGTCAAGACGGCGACCATGAGAGGTTCCTCAATGGGAAGTGGGGAAAATGGCCGGTCCAGGAGTCGCACCTGGCGGTTGGAGCGTATGAAACTCCACTGGGCGCTGGCCCACCGGCGACAAACAACTCGCTCTTATCCGAATCGGCGAAATTCCTGTTGTGCCGCGCCCGTTCGGACGCTGTTACCGCTTCCTGACGGGCGCGGCTCGGTTTTACACCGCGATTTCGGCACAGAAATAACGAAACAGCCCGGCTGTCACGACTGTGACACCGGGCTGTGAAGGCAGCTCGAATCAGGCCGCGTGGCCTACTGTCACATTTGACCAGAATCTGTTCCGTCCGATTTCACCAGCTCAAACAACCGTCCAACTTCGTTGCCGACTGTTCGCAGGGAGAGATGCATGTTGCTGGAATCCAGGAATCGACACGGGGCTTGACTTGGCGATTCGCGGGGAAATCGTCCAATTCTTTACGAACGCGATTAGGACGCGGAGACCACGCGATTGGTTCGCGGCAATCTTCCATTTTTCTGATAGTGCGTCGGTTCGCTGCCTCCCGGATCGAGTCCAGCCGCCGCGCGTGCATGCCGGCGACGAGACGGGTAAACTCGTCGACCGACCGTCGTACCGCCCCAATTCCTCCACAGCCCGTTCCATGATCCACGTCATCGCCACGATTCAACTGCAACCGGGAACCCGCGCGGCGTTTCTCGAAGAATTTCATCGGCTGATGCCGCATGTCCACGCCGAAGCGGGGTGCATTGAATACGGGCCGACGGTGGACGTGAAGACCGACTTCGCCAACCCCACTCCGTTTCGCGAGGACGTCGCGATCATTGTGGAGAAATGGTCTGACCTGAACGCACTCAAAGCGCATTCGGTCGCACCGCACATGGATGTGTATCGCGCCCGCGTGAAAGACATGGTCAAAACGGTTGAATTGCAGGTTCTTGAGCCGGCCTGATTTCACAGCTTCCACTGCGTCACGTTTTCCTTTCCCGTTTCCTTCCCCTTGTCGCGCATAAGGTCACCCCATGTCGAAAGAGTACTTGATCCGTCGGCAGGTCTTTTCTCTGCTGAACACGAATTTCTACATCTACGACGAAGAAGAAAAGCTGATCGGATACAGCCGGCAGAAGGCGTTCAAACTGAAGGAAGACATCCGCATTTTCACGGATGAATCGATGCAGGATGAGCGGTTGTCGATCAAAGCCCGCAGCATCATGGACTTCAGCGCCGCGTACGATGTGTACGATAGCAAGACGAACAAGAAGCTCGGTGCGCTGAAACGCAAGGGCTGGGCGTCGATGCTCCGCGACAGTTGGATCGTGATGGATGAGAGCGACCAGGAGATCGGGAAGATCCAGGAAGACAGCATGCTGATGGCGACACTCCGCCGTTTCCTGTCGGCCCTGATTCCCCAGTCATTTCATCTGCTGGACGAAAACGAAAATCAGATCGCCACGTTCCGCCAGAATTTCAACCCGTTCGTCTTCAAATTGAACGTCACGGTCGAAGACGATTGCCCGCATTCGCCGCTGTTGGTGCTGGCAGCCGGTATCCTGTTGTCGGCGATCGAAGGTCGCCAGCGTTGATTGATCAACCAACGACGAACCCCTCGGACCAGCCTGCCGGCCTTCCTGAGATCCCCGGTGGCTGGTCCGAGCAAACGCTCCTGTTGGCGAGTCGGGAGCTGCGGTTGACACTGCCGGCCGATCCGGACGCATTTCTCGACGATCCCAAAGTTTTGGCGGCCAATCGCCAAGACGACTACATGCCGTACTGGAGTTTTCTCTGGCCGGCGTCGCTCGAAACGGCGGTCGCGATTCTAAAACACCCGTGGGTGCCGGGGACGGAGGTCCTGGAGATCGGAGCGGGGGTGGCGCTGGCTGGCCTGGCGGCGCTGGCCTGTGGATTGCCGACGGTGATCAGTGATTACGATCCACAGGCGCTGGAACTCGCGCGGCACAATGCGAATCGCAATGGCTGGGGGGACCGGGTGGAAACGCTGCTGCTCGATTGGAGATCCCCTATCGACCGGCGGTTTCCCGTGATTCTGGGTTGCGAGGTGATTTACGAACGCCGGAATCACGAACTGGTGTTGAACGTGCTGAGTGCGATGCTGGCCCCTGGGGGCGAGGCGTGGATCAGCGACCCCGGCCGCCACCAGGTCGACGCGTTTCTCGACGACGTGTCCCGGAGTCCCTTTTCCGTCGAACGCCGCCCACTCCCGAGAGAACCGTATCCTGGGCGGCCGGATGGACAGACGGATCTTTATGTTCTGAGATGGAAATCGGGACAGAAACCAGCCTGAAGTGAACACGAAGTGGAAGTTTACGAAACAATGGCAGAATCCGAATTGTTGAACGACAATCCGACAAGTCCACCCGCGTCGAAATTTCGACGTTTTGGGCGTTTCGTCAGAGCAATCGGGGATCAGACGGGAATTTCCTCGGTCTGCCGGCGAGTCGCTCCGATTGCTGCGAACCCGATTGCGCTACTTTGCGGTGCGATCGCGAGCGGGACGCTGGCATATTGGATGTGGTTCGACACCTCCTCCCTCCCATTACGACTGGTCGCAGTGGGGAGCCTGGTGACATCGATCCACTTGACTCTGGCATTGGTGTCGCGTGTTAGGCCACTCGACTCCGAAGAGTTTCGAGTGGGCATTTTTCTGCTGTATTTGTACGCAATCCGAACCTATATCATCACAGCTCAACATGTTGTCTATGTCACCTGGAAGGATAGACTCATTGAGCGAACAGAGACATGGCCCGGCAGAATCGTCTATCTGCGCATTCGATCGCTCCCCTC
>JAPLOC010001230.1 GCA_026692825.1 Planctomycetota bacterium
TCCTGGTGTACTCAGACGACAGTCGCATGGTTGACGCATGTCGCGTTATGAGGTGGAGACAAATAAAAAAAGCCGGCGTGCGGTGCCACTCCAAAATGGCATCACACGCCGGCTTACTTCGTATCAAGCTCCCCGGCACCGCTCACAGCGGCAACTGGTTGCTATCGATTCAGTCTTCCGATCAGTGGCTTATTGTAACATCTACATCAGGAATGACAAGTGACTTAGTAGGCGTCCATAAATTATCTTTTGGTTTGAGTCCCGCACTCGGAGAAGGTGTACCATCGGCTTGGGGTGGGCGTTCTGCTTCCCGTTGTGATGAATATCGTCTGCCGTGAGATGAACGATGGACAGCACCGTCCACCTCAGTTGGCTTCAGCAATTTGAGACAGCGTCACCCTAACGGAGCGCGACAAACCAACCCAGCTCCACGAATTGGTTTGACAAGAATGCCCCGATCCAAGGACTCAGTCGTCATTACTCAAGGTGCCGAACTTCAACAAGGTGCCTCGCCGTCGGCAGCCCCAACGGGGCGGAATTCGATAGCCCTGGGTTCGCCGCCCGCCCACCGACTTCAAGCCCCTACGGGGGCGCAACCCGCGTCGGCGTGGTCACCGTCCCGCCGCCACCACGATGACGCGCCGTATCACATTTTCTGCGAATAGGCGGTTTCTAAACGATCCGACAACATCGTGTGCGTGTCGCGTAATTCGACTGCGCCCCGTTGGGGCTTAACGCATATGTTGTGGTGGGACGCAACCCAGGGCTGCGCCGAGGATCAGGGCGATGCCCTGACACTCGGCTCCACCCTGGGCTATCGAATGACGCCCCGTGGGCGACGCACGCGTGGCTGCCGCGTCCGTTGCACGCGTGACGTATTCGCTGGAATTTGATCGATTTGTTTCGTCGCGGAACTTTATTCTGGCCGCCTTTGGCGGGAGTCGCAACTCGTTATGCCTTCCGGTCCGCCGAGATTCAGCGCGGAGTTCCAGTAACGCCCATCACGAGTGGTGATCCATGCACTGGGGACGCCACCCCGGCAATTTGCTGGCCGGCACCACGTCACCTGCGGTCCTGTCGCTGTTCGTATTTCGCCCACGTGGCCTCTCGCGACGACCGAGTCCAGCGGGCCATAACGACGGCGATAGCAATTCGCAATCCCCCCAGAAACAACAGTCCCGCCCCCAGCTTGCCCGCCCAAGGGCGATCCCCAAATAACCCCCCCAACCCCTCCGCCGTCCCACTGATCAGAAACCACAACGCCATGACTGACAGGCTGGCGAACGACACGTAGGTCAATACCGCGCCGGCCACCGCCAAGCACAGGGAACGCACCCCGAGCTTCGCGGTATCGGTTCGGACTGACAGGTAATGCAGGCAGTGTCCATACAATTCGCCGCACAATTTCAGCAGCCGGTCCCATTCCCCCGTCGCCGGCTTAGCCGAATCCCCTACTGGATCTACCGACTCCGGGGGTTCCGTCGCGGTGGCACCGGGAGGAACTTCCCCCGAGTCGCAACGATCACCCCCGTTGGGAGCGGAATGGTTCTCATTCAAGGCGCGGTCCTCGGGAGGGAGTTATGCTCCACACCAAAACGACTACGGCCGGGTCCAAAAGCGGCCGAGAAACATCCCCACACCGGCGGCGATCAGCACGCTGGTCAGGGGTTGCTCTTCGATGAAGCGTTCGAGCGTGCGGGTCGCGTCGCGCACTTTGTCGCGCCCCTCCCGATACACGGTCGCCGCCCCCTCTTCGCATTCCACCAGCGCTTCCTGGGCGAGATCCTTGACGACCACTCCCATGCCCTGAATGTCTCGCGACACCGCGCACGCCTGCTCACTCAGCCGCTCACCCGCGAGCCGGCTGCCACTCATCGGGGCTTGTTTTGAATCCAACGCATGATCAACAGACATATTATGACTCCTGAAGCAATGGGAAGTGTCGGGTACCGACGCGGAGCTCGCGATCGGTACACCAGTTCTCACACGCAAATCAGTCAATCCAGCCGGAAAGAATTCTCTCGATCTCTTCCTTATGCCGGGACTCGTCAGACACCTGCGTCTCCAGATTGACCTTCAGGCCAATATCGCCAAAGGCTTCCGCCTGGGCGATCCGCAGGGTGTAGTCGGCTATCGCCTGTTTCTCCGCCGTCAGCGCCTGTTCCAACATCTCGCGAGCGAGGTCGGCGTGAGGCACGGCACGGGGAACGGTAGTCGGTTCGCCACCCAGAGAGGCGATCTTGTCGGCTAGAAACTGGGCGTGTCCCAGTTCATCGGGAATCTCCGTCTGGAACAGCGCCCGCAGTTCCCGGCGATACGGTCCGGTCAGCACCGCCGAGTATTGCGTGTACATCAGCACGGCCTGATATTCCCCGGCCAAGTCGTGGTTGAGGCCGTCAATCAGCACCTGGAGGCGGTTTCCTCCCGAGGTGGTTCCCGCACCTTTGTCATTGTAAATCTTGGGTGCGGATTGAACCGGAGCTTGCGTGGATGACGGCATGTAAAGGATCTCGTGTCAGGGGTTGATGGAACAGGTGGCGAACGGGCCAACGTAAAATTACGTGACCGGTCGCCCTTGAATCAGCCGAATCAGCACCGCCGCGACGGCGACGACCAGGAGCAGGTGGATGAAGCCGCCAAGTGTGTACGAAGTGACCACACCCAGCAGCCAGAGCAACAGCAACACCACGAAAAATGTCCACAGCATGTGAGCGCCTCTTTCTTTTGGCAGTTGTGAGAAGATGTCGTTCGAATTGTCGAACCACGAGACGTTATTTCTTGACGACGTTGATCTTGAATTCGTTCGAAGCGTCGGCTCCCGTCGCGGGATGCCCGGTCACCTTGATGTCGAAGTTCCCCAAGGCGGCGTCGTCGGTCGCGGTCAGCCGAACGTCGGTCATTGTGTCTCCCCGCTTCAGAACCGTGGCGTTCGGTTCCATCGTGACTCCCGTCGGCAGTTCGCCAAAGTTCAAGGCGATCTCCTGATCAAACTTCTTGTCGCGGGTCACTTTGATCGAAACAGTTTGCGTTTCCCCCTGTTTGAGTGGCGACAACTTGGGCACATTCAAAGTGAACGTATCCTTCGCGGCTATGGTCAGTTTGAACTCGACCTGAGCGTCGGAACCCTTGGTGGGGTGACCGGCCACCTTGATTTTGAACTCACCCAGGGGCGAGCCGTCGCTGACCTGGAACGTGATTTTGGCATCGGCATCGCCGTGCTTGATTTTGGGATTGGCCGGCTCGATCGTCACTCCTTTGGGGACGTCAGTGAACTTCAGGGTGACATCTTCGTCGAAGTTTTCGGCTCGCTTGATTCCAATCGTCGCTTCGGTCCGTTCTCCCTGCTGGAGAGCCGACGCCATCAGGGGGACACTGAGATTGAAGGTGTCGTTGGCCTGACCATAGGCCGGCTTTTTGCCGTCCTTGTCGGTCGTGCCCGGTCCACCGGGTGTTCCCTGGTTACAGCCAGTCAGGACCGCCAGTGTCAGCAGCGTCAAACCTACGGATAAACGCATAGTCAGTCATCTCCAAACGTGGAACGTGGAAAACGAAAAAGCCGACGCGCAGGAGCCACTGGGGCTCCCACGCGTCGGCTTACTTTCTGTCAAGCCCCTCCCGGTCCCGGCGGGACACATGGAGTTGCTCGCGATTCAGTCATCCGAAAAGACGCGGCAGATCGACTTGTGAGAATGAATCTCACTGAAGATTCCGCAGCGTCACAAAAGTCATTCTAACAAGAGATTCGCAAAAAGCAAGTTAAAACACGACATCTTATTGACTTCCCCAATTCGGAGGGTTAACATCAACCGAGGTCGTCGGAAGATTTCCAGAAGAACCATTCACTCTCGCCGGGTGGTTTGTCTCGTGATAAGCCGACGCGGCCGCATGCTTAAGGACCTTTCCTTAGAATCGCGCGGCCGCGTCGGCTTATTTTGTTTTCCGAGCCGCGTTCGCCGCAAGTCTCCTCGAAAAACAACGGTCTCACCGCACTCGTCACAATTGACGAGACGGTTTTCCCATTCGATCAAATTGAGTTCCCCATTGACCACGTCCGCAACCAAGCCCCCCACCCGGCCCGTCGCTCTGCCGAAGTGCGCCACGGGCATCCAGGGTCTCGACGAGATCACCGGGGGCGGACTTCCCCGGGGGCGGCCCACTCTGGTATCCGGAGGCGCAGGTTGTGGCAAAACGCTGCTCGGGCTGGAATTTCTGGTACGTGGTGCCACTCAATTCGGTGAACCAGGCGTCTTCATCGCGTTCGAAGAAACCGCCGAGGAACTCGCGCAAAATGTCCGCTCATTGGGATTCGAATTGGAGGATCTGATCGAACGGCGACTGCTGGCCGTCGATTACATCCACCTCGAACGGAGCGAAGTGGAGGAAACGGGGGAATATGATCTTGAGGGGCTCTTCATTCGTTTGGGGCATGCGATCGAATCGATTGGTGCCCGGAGGATCGTTCTCGACACACTGGAAACTCTGTTCAGTGGACTTTCAAACGTCGCAATTCTGCGTGCCGAGTTCCGGCGACTGTTTCGCTGGCTGAAACAGAAGGGGATGACTGCCATCATCACCGCGGAGCGCGGCAGCGGCGCTGTCACTCGGCACGGACTGGAGGAGTACGTTTCGGATTGTGTGCTATTACTGGACCATCGCGTTGAGGGGCAGATTTCCACCCGCCGCTTGAGGGTCGTGAAATACCGAGGCTCATCGCACAGCACCAACGAATTTCCGTTTCTGATCGACGAGGGGGGGATTTCGGTCCTTCCCATCACGTCACTGCCGTTGCACCACGAGGCGTCGATAGAGCGTGTGTCCACGGGAATCTCCGCATTGGACGCGATGCTGGGGGGGGCGGGTGTGTATCGGGGGAGCAGCATTCTGCTCTCGGGAACTGGGGGGGTCGGCAAGACCAGCCTCGCCTGCCACGCCGCCGACGCCTGTTGTCGACGCGGCGAACGCTGCCTGTACATTTCCTTCGAAGAGTCGGCCTCTCAACTCTTCCGCAACATGCGCTCGATCGGGCTCGAACTGGAACCGTGGGTCGACCAGCAACTGCTGCGATTTCATATCGGCCGTCCGGCCATGAACGGGCTGGAGATGCACCTCGCGATCATTCACAAACAGGTCGAGGCGTTTCAGCCGCATCTGGTCGTGGTGGATCCTATCAGCAATTTCGTCGCGGCCGGTACCGCCCCCGAGGCACGGTCCATGATGACGCGACTTGTCGACTATTTGAACGCGCGCCAGACCACGACGTTGCTCACGACTCTGAATCATCCGGGCGATTCTCTCGAAGATACGGAAATGGAGATTTCGTCAATGATCGACACGTGGCTGCTGCTGCGCGACATTGAACTGAATGGTGAGCGAAATCGAGGTTTGATCATTCTGAAATCTCGCGGCATGGCGCATAGCAACCAGATTCGCGAATTCCTGCTGACCGACCGGGGCGTTCAACTCACCGAAGTGTACCTGGGTCCGGAGGGGGTGCTGACCGGGTCTGCGAGGCTCGCTCAGGAGGGAAAGGAAGGGGCGACGGCGACATTGCGCAATGAGGAGATCGAGCGTAAACGCCGGGAATTGACCCGCCGGCAACAGGCCCTGGAGGCGCAGATCGCCGTCTTGCAGTTGCAATTCCAAACGGACCGGGAAGAGATGGAGCGAGACATCGCCGGCGAACAGGAATACCTGGCCAATCTGGAGCGGGGACGCCACGATATGGCCCGCAGTCGTCATGCGGATTCCAGCGGACGCCCCGGCAATCGTGAGCAACGCCGCAAATGATCACTCCGTCGCAAAATGGGGATAGGAGTTCAACGGATGAACCGAAACCGTGGCGACTTCGACTTTACGTCGCAGGCCAAACGCCCAAATCGATCGCCGCCTACGCCAATCTCAAGCGGATCTGCGAGGACCACCTGCCGGGCGAATTTGAGATCGAGGTGATCGACCTCGTCGAGAATCCCAGGCTGGCGCAGGACGACCAGATCGTCGCGATACCGACACTGGTACGGAAGTTGCCTGAACCGATCCGCAAGATCGTCGGCGATTTGTCAAACACCGAACGGACGCTGGTTGGCCTGCAACTGCGTCCCTCGACAAAGTGACGCGGTGAATCCATGACGAATCACACACCCGATCCTCACATGTCAAACTCAACCAGCACATTCGACCA
>JAPLOC010001231.1 GCA_026692825.1 Planctomycetota bacterium
GCGGCAATCAATTCCGTGGCGGCGTCAGCACTCCTTGCGATGCTCTCACGAAGCAGAGCTTGGGAACGAGAGCCTGTTCTTATTCGAAACCCTTCCCCCAGTTTCCTGGTAGACTGAGATGCCCCCTGTTCCGTGACGCCCCAAAGCGTACAATAGAACAGGTGTCGCCCTCATCCTGTCGCACGGACTGGAGTTCTCCCATGGCCCGGTTTCCCAAACTGAGCCGATTTCTGCCGATTCTGGTCGTTCTCGGGATCGTCAGTCTGGTTGTCGCGTCGATTCATCTCCCGGACAGCGGGCCGGCGAAGTCGCGCGAGGTGGGGGCGACTCCCGACGCGTTGCGCGCGACGGTCGAGCGGGTGAACGCGCACTTCGCCAACTCCGCCGCCTCTCGCTCGCCCTGCACGGCACAATTCCCTCACTCGAAGAGATCCGGGAGTTTGAAGCCGACCGTCGTGAAGATCGACTCGACCACTGGACTCGCCGACTGCTCGCCGACCCGCGGTTTCCCGATTACTTCTCGGAACGACTCGCCCGGAGTTACGTGGGAAAGGAAGATGGTCAGTTTGTCATCTTTCGGCGGGATCGGTTTGTGGAGTGGCTCTCGGGGCATCTCCGGCAGTCGACCCCGTACGATCGGATGGTGCGCGACATGATCTCGGACACCGGGCTGATGACCGGGAAGCCCGCGGTGAATTTCATCACGGCGGCGTTCGCGAACGACGAGATCGACGAGAACAAACTCGCGGGGAAAACGGTCTGGCGGCTTTCTACGGTCAGGCGCGCCAGACGATTGTCGGACTGGAAGACAAGACGCAGGTCGATGGCAAGCCGGTGGAATACGTGGTGGAGGATCGCAAGACGCAGGAGCAGCGGGTGGTTCAGCCGGCGGTTCCCGTCCATCCCGAATGGATGCCAATTTCCGGGAGCCGGCGGCAGCAGTTGGCCGCCTGGGTCACACATCCGGAGAATCGGCAGTTTGAACGGGCGATCGCCAATCGGATGTGGGCGCTTCTGTTTGGCCGGGCGTATCTGGAGCCGGTCGATGATTTGCGGGACGCTCCACCTCCCACGGCCCCGCCCGATCTGCTCGACATACTGGGACGCGATTTTCGAGAACACGGATGCGACTTGCGGCGGTTGATTCAGGTGATCGCCGCCAGCACGCCATTTCGGCTGTCGTCCGAATGGGACGAAAGCCGGCTGGTCCCGGTGGGGGAATCTCCCGAAACGGCACTTCAGCGGATTCAGCAGGAATGGGGAGTCTTTCCGCTGATTCGACTGCGTCCAGAGCAGGTGATCGGATCGTTGTTGCAAAGTTCATCGATCCAGACGATCGATCAGAATTCGCACTTTTTCGTTCGCGCCAAGAAGTTCTTCCAACAGGGGGACTTTGTGCGGGAATATGGCGATCTGGGAGAAAACGAGCTGCAGGATCGTGGTGGCACGATTCCTCAACGGCTGCTGCTGATGAATGGCAACCTGGCCGCCGAGGCGATGGAGGCGAAGGTGTTGAGCGCCAGCAAGCGGATCGCGATGCGGGCGAGTACGAATGAGAAAGTGGTGGAGGCGGCGTATCTGGTCTGTCTCACCCGACGTCCCACGTCCGCCGAGTCGGCCTGGTTCGTGCAGGAACTGGACGATTCGGGCGATCAGTTCGGCAAACAGCGAGCCGTCGAAGACCTGTTGTGGTCGTTGATGAATTCGACCGAGTACAGTTGGAATCACTAGCCCGTCAGCCAGGCGTCACTCTGCGAGATCCGTTCCATGCGACCTATGAATCACACGACACCCGTCTTCACCCGCCGGGATGTGCTGACACTCGCTTCGAGCCTGGGGCTGTCGTTTCTGTTGCCGGCGCTCGGTCCGAAATTGGCGCGGGCGCGGGGGGAAGAGCGCCCCAAGTCGTTGATCACAATCTGGTTGGCGGGGGGGCCGAGCCAACTTGAAAGCTGGGATCCGCATCCGGGCACCCGCATTGGGGGCGATACTGAAGCGATCGACACGCGATTACCCGGGCTGCGCATCGCGGAATGGTTTCCGCGGATGGCCGAGGAAATTCACCACCTCAATGTGATTCGATCGATGGTCTCCAAAGAGGGGGATCACGAGCGCGGGACGTATATGGTCAAGACGGGATACCGTCCCGACCCGACGCTGGTCCATCCCTCGATCGGGGCGATTCTGGCGCATGAGTTGCCGAATCCGCAGCTCCAAATCCCGCTGCACATCTCGCTCAATCCGTCGCAATGGCCCGGGCGGGGTGGATTCCTGGGAGACCAATTCGACGCGTTCAAAGTGTTCGATCCGAAGTCGGGTTTGGCGAACGTGAATCGCCGGGTGGACGACGCCCGTCAAACTCGGCGGACCAAAGGATTGGAGATTGTCGAACAGTCGTTCCGCAGGGGACGTCGGTTGCAGGCGGACGGGACGCTGCATCAGGACACGGTGCAACGCGCTCTCGACATGATGGGTTCGGAACAGCTCGCGGCGTTTCAGGTCGACAAAGAGCCGGAGGAAGTTCGAGAGGCGTACGGGAAAACGCAGTTCGGCATGGGCTGTCTCGTCGCGCGGCGGTTACTCGAAGAAGGGG
>JAPLOC010001232.1:0-7270 GCA_026692825.1 Planctomycetota bacterium
GTCAAGCGATACGCGTGGCTGGGGCGCGAAGACCGAGGCCGAGTCGATTCGTACGGTGGGAGGTGACTTGGCGCAAGGAGGGGGGTGGAGCGTACCGGATCACACCGAGGTGCCTGTGCTGCTCGATCTGCGCCCGATCGACGAATTACTGAGTCCGGTCTTTTTCGATGACCGGCTCGTCTGGACGAGGATTCGTTCAAGATTACACACGAGACTGAACCAGAACTCGGAACCGACAAACGATCAGAATCTCACTTCCCGCCTGGTGAGCGTTCGGCTGCTTCAATTGTCCAATTATGGTCCGAGCGATCTGCCGACATTGAAGCTCGGAATCGCGGCGGCAGCGTATTTCCGAAAGCAGGGAGCTGCCGATTGGGAGCCGATCGAGCCTTCGCAGTCTCCCGACCTGGAAAAACTGGGGGCTGACTTGGCCTTGGGAAGGCCCGAGCAGATTGCCGTTCGATCGAAAGACCCGCCGCAAGTGGTTCGTGACCTGGCCACCTCAATTTCCCGAATGTACCCGACGTCGATTCCCCAGTGGGCTGCGCGGAGACTTTACAATTACAGCGAAGTCACCCGGAAACTGCGGCCTGGCGCGGGGGGCGTGGTCGGTGCCGATATCGATGTGGTTGTCTATGACAAGCGGAGAGATGCCGTCCGGGACCATTTTGGATGGTTTCGGAATGATCACAATCTGGGAATCATCAGGACCGCAGTGCGACGCGACCTCGGAGATAAAGATCCGGGCGGCCCCATTGGGAATATGATCGAAGGTTTAGTAGTCGAGGAGTTTATCAAGACCGCACTTCCTGCTTTGGTGCTGACGGGCGAGATGGAGCCATTGACTGTGAGCGACGCCCGGGCTCAAGACTGGCTGGATCCCGGCAACGACCTGGTTCGCGAGGCGGTTGTCGACGCTCTCTTGTCAGAGCTGCGCAACAATCCGGCCCGTGTCGTGGGTGGGTTCCGCGGCACTCGATTTGACCCCGGCGTCACGCTTCAGGCTGTGGGGGTCGATAAGCCCTATCTGGCACGCATGCCAGCAGCCACAGATTCAGACGACCGCATCGAGTACATGATTCAGTTCACGTTCACGGGAGACGGGTCCGACAAACTGCTCAGCGACGTGCTGACCGATCCCAGGACTTCGATTGAACAACTGGGATTGCAGCCGATGACTTCGCTGTTGTTCATTTCCCTGCCGAAGTCTCGAGTCGACATCGTCGACGTCGTCGATTCCAATGGCGTTTCGCTGTCGAGTGCCTCTGCCGCCACTTATGTTTACCGGCAACCGACCGGTGCCGCCGCCGACCTACGGATTCGCAATGACAAATCGCCTCGCCCGATCCTGCAGATCTACTGGACGCCGCCAGATCAAGTCATCTCCGGAACTGTTCTCCTGGACTTTTACAACGCGTTTGCACTGGGCGGATTAAAACCGTCCGAGCCCGTTCGGTTGCATTTGTCGTTCGCGATCGAACAGCCACTGCTGCTCGACTGAAGCACTCCGTTCCCTCTTTGTGAGAATTCTACACCATGAGATCTCTGGCCTTTCGAAACGGGTGGATGGCATGTGCGACGGTGGCGATCGTCCTGTTGCACACGCATTCGGTGAATGCCTGGCCGCCTGGAGGGTCCTTGAAGGATCCTGGTGAAAAGCCGGAACGACAACGGAGAATTGACGCCGGACCTCCGCCGATTGTCAATGTGCTGAGTGCCGCCGGGACGAGATCCCACATTACGAATGTCGTCAGAGACGTAGACACCAACGAGAATCTCGCGAAAGTGGCCGAGTATGCCCAACTCCTGAATGGATCCAGGTTCCAGCGCGGTTTGTCGACACTTTTCCGACGAATGCCGGGCGAAATGAGCAGTCTGGCATTGACGCAATAGCGCGTGGGGATTTCGATGACGTAGGCAGGACCGAAAAGGAGGCGGCACTCCACTACCTGCGTCGAATTGAAACGATGCACACTGCCGCTCAAAGGAGTGAACGCAGTCGTCCCGCCGCTGCGGACCAATACGCCCACCCGCCAGCCGACCCGGAGGGGGATCGCGCGAGGCAGGCCGAGGCCGAGGCTGCGGAACGCGAACAGTTTCGGCGTACACAAGAGCAACGCCTCCTACAGGAGCAACGCGTCGCAAGGGAAGCGCAACGGCAACAGGAAGAGCAGGCGTTGACCGCTTTTGCGACTCAACTTCCGACTGCGGTGCGGGAGTTGGCTAATCGCGAAGGGCTTTACGCGCAGATGGACCGAATGGAACGAGAACAACGAACCAGGGACCGTGAGGCTGCAGCCGCACGCGACCGTGATAACAACCGCGAGCGCGACCGGGACGAAAATCGCGACCGCGACCGTGATTCCAATCGTGATCGAAGGAATAGTCCCCGGTAAAACACGGACGAGGAAACGGTGGGATCAATGGAGTCGGTGTTGTCTCGATGTGTGAGCTGCTTTGGTAACCGTTCACGAGATTGGGTTTGGCAACTGGCCGGGGGTTCTGAGGTTTCCGACCGTCGTTGTCGATTCAACCGATAACCGCCCCTCCGGGAAGTCCACGTGGATCTCCCCGAAGTCGAACTCCATCCGACGAACAGGCGCGTGGTCGAGCGGAATGAACATCTCCCGTTCCCGCTGACGATGTGCCGCCACATACCGCTGAATATGGGCATATCCGTTCAGGTATCCCCGCTCTTCTTTCAATCGACGAAAGTTTCGCGCCGCAGTGTGCCGCTGCTTCACCGGCTGCGTCTCGTCGTACCGCAGAATCTCATCAATCACCGCGCGAAATTCACCCAACTTCGGTGCCACCCACGGAGCCGTCAACGTGTACGGTTGCGGCACCGCATGCACCAGCACCTCTCGAACCTTCCGACGTAAATGGCCAAACTTCCGGGCAATCTCTCGAATGCCCATTCCATCACGCTGATCCAGCCGAATCTGAGCGTATTCGTCCACCTGCAACATCCTTCGACCTCTGTATCTGATTGTTCCGGTTTCTTCCAGAATCGCAGTGTACGGATGTCTGTAGGGGTGGGTCCATTTTCGGCGATCATTTTCACATGTCCATTTCCTTTCAAATTCCCCCGGGAAATCCGTTAAAGGTACGCTTCCCACGGATGTGCAAGAATCAACTCACAAAAGCGGCTGGCTGATGGGCGGCCCGCAACTTCTTTACCTCATCTTCCACCCGCATCTCGTACACCACAGGCAGTTCCCTGGTTAGCGAATCTATCCTTTCAATCCGCAGTCAATAATGTCCTACCATTAGCGTCAAGCATTTCGTGCCCGTTGAAAATAACGCCATCCAACGCCTTTGCAATTGCAAATACGACCGCATGGAATCGTTCGTCGGCATCGAACGCTGGTTCTGCAACCACACCGATTGCAAGATCGCTTTGGTCGAGATGACCGACGAGATCCTGTCTCGCACTTGCACTGGCGGATTCAATTCGCTTCACGAATGCACGAATGCCTAATATAGTTCGACAAAAGTCATCACCACTCTCCTTGAATACCTTGACGGTAAGCCTGAGGCGTCCTTCACTTCCTTGAACTTCCATTGAATCACCAGAAGCCGGACTGGATGAAGGAAAATGCGAGTTGAGCAATCGGGCGATTTCATCCCGATTCAACACCGTGCAGTAAATTGTGCAATACTCAGCCATTAGCATTCACTCCCCTATGGACGTCCACTCGTAACCTGTCTCCCGCCAGAGTGACCGGTCTTTCTGTGAATCCACCTGCCAACCAGTTGCATCGTTGAGCTGAAGAGTCATGGCAATTGCTGCGATTTGAATATCGATTTGCTGCATCGACCGACCGATGCATCGCAATTCGGCGAACAGTCGACCAAACTCTGGAGCCGCTTCGTTGGAATAGGAGTTGCCAAGCGACGCGCCGATCGTTGATGAAGTCCTGCGCAATTCCCGTATCGAGCAGGTAGCGGTTCATCGCGGTGCCTCTTCTATCTGCCGGCGCATCATTTCAACGTTGTATCGTCGCATCTCCGCGTCGAATTCGGCGATTCGCCGTTCTTCTTCGGAAGTGAATTCCAGCGGCGTCAAAGTCGAAATCCAGGTGTTCCAATCGTCGCGGCTCTCGGGCTCATCGCGCCAGTCGGCTTCGTCAACTCCAATCCTGTCGCAGTCTTTTTGGACAGGTTCAATCGAGACCTCACACCCCTCCGGCCAGTCGACCGGGCCGACGAGCACGATGTTTCCGTTTTTCCAAATCGCTCTGACTGCGTTCACGGGTCACCGTCCTTTCAGTTCACCTGATTATACTTGATCGCCGTGTGCCACCCAAAGCGCATGGCGTGGCACCCAACGCTCAAATCATGCCGCCTGCTTTGACGACTCGGCCGATCCGGAGTTCCAGGCCGCCACGCCCCCCCCAGGCGTCGATCGGCAGTCAGACCGCCGACTCCGCCGACAGCAGGTTGACCTTCGCCAGGTCCATGAAGTACTCGTCGCCGCCGAAATTGACTCCCAGCATCATCGCGCACAGGCCGACGTTGTTGCTCAGAGATGTCGTCTCGCGGCGGGCGATGCAGGGCACGCCGACGAACATGACGATCAGGTTGACGATCGGCTTGGTCAGTATTTGAACAGAAGACAACGAAGGAAACGAAGAGTGCGGAACGACCAATATTCAGCGTACCTACATCGAATCGACCAGACTTCCTGCGGATTTCTTCGTTACCTTCGTTCCCTTCTGTTCCAAAACAAGGCCCCGATAATGCACCACCGATCCCGGGAAATGGAAGTTGAACAGAAGACAACGAAGGAAACGAAGAGTGCGGAACGACCAATATTCAGCGTACCTACATCGAATCGACCAGACTTCCTGCGGATTTCTTCGTTACCTTCGTTACCTTCGTTCCCTTCTTTGAACAGAAGACAACGAAGGAAACGAAGAGTGTGAAACGACCGATATTCAGCATACCTGCATCGAATCGACCAGACTTCCTGCGGATTTCTTCGTTGCCTTCGTTCCCTTCTGTTCCAAATCGCAGTCTTGACCTGGATGAGTCGATGAACGCCCGGTCTGCCCGGAAAATCTGGGCGGCCGAAATTGCGGGCCACATTCCCGATCCAACCTGTCACTCCGCGCATTTTTGCCGCGTGACGAGAACGCCTCCCGCAGGGCCCTGCACAACCTCGACGAGCCAAACCCCGAATTGGCTCTGTCGAAACGATCCAAACTGGCTCTGTTCTGCCGATCGGTCCCGGATCCAGGGGATCGGTGCGAGCCGGGAAGTTTTCGGGACAGAACCGGTCCCAGGCCGACGTGGAAAAAGCTGCCTACGATCCGTTCGTGTCTGTCGTTTCCGGACGCAATTGGGGCAGCGTCGTCAAGCGGTGCCGTCTGACTCAGCCGGCCAGGCGCGCGACTTGGCCGCACGCACGAAAACTGGGCCGAAAGTGCGAGTTGGGGCAACAGGACCGGCAATCGGCGGAGAGCGGGCCGGAACTCTTCGGGAATCGATGAGTTAAGTCCGTGCCGTAGCGGGCACTAGCCGTCCTGAGGCAATCTCGCCCCCTGTGAAAAGTGGCGGATCATTGGCGAAACCGGTCTCCAGTGTCACACGTACGGCACTTGAGAATTCAGGACGTCGATGGACGCCTTGGAAACGTTGGAACGACCGATGTCAACCCGTTCTGGGTCGAGAACGAAGGCTGGGTCAGCGCCCGCGATCTGGTTCCGGGAGACCGCCTTCGTGACGGACAGAGCAGACCAGCGACCGTGCTGGCCACTCGCCGCGTGGAACACTCCGAGGTGCTCGATGTCTACAACTTCCGCGTCGCGGACTGGCACACGTACCTTGTCGCAAGTTCAGTGGCGGGATCGACGCCGGTTGTGGTAGACAATACGAACGAGTTCTGCAAGGGAACACTAACTGAGGCATTCGAACAGATCAAGAGCCGGACCCGATGGGGTGCCGAGCATGAAACGGGAAATGTCGTACATAACAATGCGATTGAAGACTTGCTTGATGCGGCTGAAACTCGGAATGCGACGAGCATTCGGAAAAATCGCAGCCAGCGCGATGTTGCGGGCAATCGTGTTTTTTCCGCAGACGGAACATATACTCGTCCAGACGCGTCCTGGGTTGAGGACGGGGTTCGACACAACCACAATCGTGTTACCAATCTCGATGATCTTGATCGTGAGAACAACAGCTTTCTAAAAATGGTTGAGGCTGATCCCAAGGCGATTAACTCCATTGAGTTTTAGTAACCATGCCCCTGTACCATCCTTCACATCTCGATGGATTTGCAATCGATGCTTCTCAGCGGTTTTCGGAGTACTCAACTGAATTCAAGCAATTCTGCCAACTCGCGTGTCGCTGTGGGAGTAAACGGTTTCATCTTTACGTCAGTGACAAGAAATCGCTTCGTGCCACGTGCGCCGCGTGCGGTAAGGGAGTCGTTGTATACGACCGCGTGCATTATCCATCTTCCACAAAACAACCTGGAGTGGACGACTATCATATGCTACATGCTTCTGGGTCAGCCCCCTACGAAGTCTTCTTGCGCATTGAGTACGGTGACTTTGATGAGGACGAAGTTTTCGACCGCAACGACGTTACTTGGTTTACAGCGTTTGTCGGTTTGCCAGATGGCACTTTGGGTATTGTGTTCGATGACGAGACGGCGTAGGGTTTGTCATTCGCAGCCAATCGCGGGACTGCTTTCGCAGGAGTGTGACCCTGAGGACCGGGGCCACTCACCAGCAGACCCTGCGACTTTTCACCAAAAGAGTGATCTTCCGTATGGTGTTTTGAATTTTTGTCCTAATCGCAACCGCTGATGCCGGTGGAGGTTAGAGCGAATCCCTAATTCGATGATCGAAAAGTTTGCATGAACGCGTGAGTACATGGTCTGTGGCACGTAGTTGTATTTATGTGGCTGGATGTTCACATCTTGAGATGACGGCTGGCTCGTCGCCGAACTTGTTTGCGAATCGGATGATTCCATGATACGAATCCCGCGAAAGCTTCTGTTTGATCCGACCGAGGTCGCGGTCGATCACTGCATCAACCGCTGCGTATGTCGGGTCCGTTTGATGGGGCGCGGTCCGTACATCGGGAAGTCGCACGATCATGTCAGCGTATCTCGAGTTCCTCGCCGGATTGGAAGCAGGAGTCGATCAACGCTTTCTGACGGTCGCGGCTCGGCGGCTACGCTTCTCTTTGAGCCATGCGCAGAACGGAAAAACCCTCGGGCGTTCCGGGGTGTCAGTAGCAAGCAACCAGGATACCA
>JAPLOC010001232.1:7310-10299 GCA_026692825.1 Planctomycetota bacterium
CTCAGGATCGACCGGACCACTTCGATTTAAGGGCATCTCGGCGTGGGGAGGCTCCCTGTGGCAGTGGTGCTGGCGTGGGAGGGGGATGGGCAGGGTAGACTGGTAACCGGGAGGTGCATCGCCCAGGTGGGGCGGCGGGAAGTCGATGCCGAAGGATGGAGCCAAAAAAGAGTGCGCCTCCGGAAGAAGGTGCGTCTTCTTCCGGAGGCTTGATCCTAAGGGAGAAGTGAACTCCCGTGGACCCACTTTACTTTCAAAGCGCATCGGCAATGCTCGAACATCCTGGGTTGGCAGCTTGTCGCCCACACTATCCTTTAGCGCGGCGCGAACGCTGGCCCTCCAATTTATTGCAGATTGCCCATCATGGCGCAATCGCCCTGACTTGTGACTCGATTCCCGGGACAAGGAATTCAAGCGGTGCCGGCTGAGCAGATCCACCACACCGACGGTTTGCCAAGAAACGGGCAATTTGGGCCGAATGGCCAAGCCGGAGGGCGACAGATCCATCTGACAGCGAAATGCGGGCATTTTCCGAACCCGCATCGACGGGTCATGCCGGTTGAACCGAAGGCAGAAATCATTCTGTGGCCCGCGCCCCCCCCCTTTGAATGGAGTGCGTAACTTGGCGAAAGCGGCCCCCGGGACTAAAATCCGCCTGTACTTTGGGTGCCCCGCTTATTCGGAACTCCACATTACCTCTCAACTCAAGTGCAAACGCCGGTTGGCGGCGGAACCTATGGAGCGGAACGCCGAATCGCCTATAAATCAATTGTGCGCGGCGGCCAGTCTTCAGAAAAGGCGAGGAGAATCATCGGTGAAGCAGACGATTATTTCAAAAGCATCGGAGTGCATTCAACCACTCCGACACGAATCCACGGCAACCGCACTGGATCAACCCGATGATTCCCGAATTTGTCAAATCGATCGCCAAAACCCTTGTGAAACGACTTGTCGCAGGGCAGTACGAAGAAATCGTACGAGTCACAAACGGCCGCCGACTGTCCGTTGAGATGATCGCTTTGGCTATTCGAGAGTACGGACGCGAGTTGATTGAAATTCCCGACCCAGACTTCGACTCACTGGATGTGGTCCGCGTTCGCAATTCGGACCACCCGACATGGACGGTCCGCGTTCGTCTATGGACACGAGACGAAGGTGCTTCCGATTTGTGCCTTGAGTTCACGATTGCGGACTTGCCAGAGTCTCGGCGGATTGAAGTGGATGACATCCATGTGCTCTGAAACCACTGATTTGCAGCGAGAACCCGGGATCTGATGAGGAAGTCAACATCGATGAACTCAAGATTCCTCGCTGGGAAGTCATGGGCTGCTGACAGATGATTCTGAGCGAAGTCAAGCAACGGAGGCCGGCACGAGCCATTTTCGGGGAAACTCTGTTTGGTTACCAACGCTCCCTTCAGTCCGGCAGCAACAGACACCGAACAATTCTCCAGTTATGCGGGATTTCGAGAACAAGGCACTCAATGACACGTATCATTGTTTGCTCGAATGGACGGGATGCCATTGGCGGAGCGACAAACGGGGAGCGATCGCAGAGGATCAACCCGACATCCTGGAACGCTTGGGACTGGCGGGTGAGGAGTGGATGCAGATGCTCCGGGGCTTCCATGGCCGATTCCGCCGGGCGGCGGGGCGACCGACGACAAGGACGCAGGAGGCCGACAGTCGGGGCGACGGTGGATCCGGGGGATCGGTGCGAGGCGGGAATTTTTGGGGCAGAACCCGTCCCAGGCCGACGTGGAAAAAGCTGCCTACGATCCGTTCGTGTCTGTCGTTTCCGGACGCAACCGGGGCAGCGTCGTCACGCGGTGCCGACTGACTCAGTCGGCCAGGCTCGACTTGTCCGCACGCACGTAATTTGGGCCGAAAGTACGAGTTGGGGTAACAGGACCGGCGATCGGCTAAGCGCGGGCAGGAACTCTTCGCGAACCGATGAATCAAGTCAGTTCGAGGGATTCGTGCTGCGGCTGGCGGGATCACGGAACGACCAAGTAGAATATCCGGAAAGGAGAACTGAGAATGAACCGGATCGTGATGAAAACAAGAGTGAGTCGCGACGGCATGTTGCATCTTTCGGTGCCCGTGGGTTTGGCCGAAGCTGACCACGAAGTGCAAGTGACCGTGGAATCGGTCGCCCCCAGGCAGTCGATGTCGTCGGCGGAGTGGTCGGCTTGGATCGACTCGATGGCAGGCTCGTGGCACGGGGATTTCGAGCGGCCGCCGCAAGGAGAATTTGAAGAACGGGAGCCACTCACATGAAGTACCTGCTGGATACAAATACCTGCATCGGCTGGCTTCGTCGCAGTCAACCAAGCATTGTCGCTCGAATCAAACGGGAATCGCCGACGGATATCGTAATTTGCTCAATCGTGGTTTCCGAGCTGATATTCGGAGTCGAACGGGCCATGCAACCTCTGCAAGCGAACAATCGGCTGCGCGTTGAACAACTCCGGCAGCAATTCGTATCGCTACCTTTCGACGATATTCCGGCCGAGCATTGTGGAAGGCTGCGAGCACACTTGGCCAAGTTGGGCACGCCGATCGGCCCGAACGACCTGATGATCGCCTCGATCGCCTTGGCGAACGGGTCGATACTTGTGACGCACAACATTGCCGAATTCCGTCGAGTGCCAGGGTTGGCAATTGAAGATTGGGAATGACTTCCACGCGATCAGGAAGATGCGGGCCACCCCAAAAGATGCGCTCCAGGTCTTCCACGGCCGATTCCGCCGGGCGGCGGAGCGACCGACGACAAGGACGCAGGAGGCCGACCGTCGGGGGCGACGCCGGATCCAGGGATCGGTGCGAGCCGGGAAGTGTTCGGGGCAGAACCCGTCCCGAAGCGACGCGAAATAAGCTGACTTCGAACTGTTCTTTCGCTTCGGTTCCCGGGGCAAGGAATTCCAGCGGGGCCGGCTGAACAGGCCCGCCACGCCGGCGGAATGACGAAAACCGGCCATTCGGGCGGC
>JAPLOC010001233.1 GCA_026692825.1 Planctomycetota bacterium
ACGATATTCAACACGACGGAAAATGGAACGTCGGCGTCAAGCTGTTCGATTCACTGCTCCGCGTGAGGATCGCAAATCATGAAAATGTTTGTGGACAGCTACTAACCGTTCACGGGACTGCAGCTTCCTTGCAGTCGCGGCTCTGGCTTGTTGACCTAATTGTCCACCGACCTAAATCGCAACCCCAAACTACCTGGCGCGTCCGCCGTTCCCATCCAACTCAAAAACTCCCAGATCAATCTGCCGTTGAGCCTCCCGCTCCAACTGTTCGCGGAGCCGAATCGAAACGCTGGCTCCATTGGACTCGACCGGCGATTGGCGTAGCAACCGCAGTGCATAACGCGGCCGATTCAGGTGTTCGATCAGAATCTGCGCAAGCTGCAACCGCACCGGGTCGGCGTGCCGTTCAAACCGTCGCAGGTACTCTTCAAACAATTCGGCCGCATTCGCGTGCTGTCCCTGTCGCGCGAGTTGCTCGGCCATCAACAACAGCGTTTCTTCCGGCAATTCCCAGGTCGGAACCACGCGGCGCGTCAACTGAAGAATTCTCCAGGCCCGATCGACCCGGTTGCGAAACAGTGCGCGGTCAATTTCGATCAGTTTTCGCTCCAGCGATGTGGTGCTGGGGGCAAACGCTGGTTCCAACGGGACAGGCGGAATTCCCGCAGCACGCCGCGCCGCGTTTTCCGCCAACAACTCACGCCGCCGCCACAGCGTGAACAGATCCCACCCTTCGCAATCCACTTTTTTCCGCATGAGCAGGTAAGTCGCCAAGGCCAGTCCGAGAAGCCCTCCCAAAAAATGCAACAGCGACGTCGAAACGTGAAAGCCATTCCAGACGACCATCGCGGCGTCCAGTCCCAGGTACAGCCCCGCGACCCCCCAAATCGGGATCTCCCACGGTTCGAGCAGCCAGTGTGTCCCAAACAGATTCCACGGAGCGATACACCGCAGATGATTGGCTGGTGCCCAGATCAGTGCCATCGCCATTAACCCGGAAACAACCGCCGAAATCCCGACCGATGTCCCCCCGACAAACCAGAACGAACAGCTCTGCTCCAATGACGCCTGTCCGATACCCAGAGCTGTACACAGGCCCAGCATGCGGAACCCGCCGACCTTCCCCTCGACGACGAGGCCGAATGACCACAGAAAGGCCATGTTGCCGACGAGGTGCATGAAGTCGGCGTGCAGGAAATTCCGGGTGACCCATTGCAACGGGTGCAATCCTGAGCCGTAGACCAATGCCCACTGGCTGACGGCGTCTGGGTCGAAAAACGTGACCCAGAAGTGAACCAGGCAGCAGGCGCAAACCAAGCCCGCAGTCACCCAGGGACGATGGTACAGCGGGGCGTCGGTATCAAACGGCAGCATGCCGACCCGTGTAATCTGGGTGACGCCGGTATTAGTCTTCTTCGTTGCGGAAGTGGCGGTTCTGCACGGGAACAACGCATTGCAGCACTTTGAGCAACACGTCGGAAGGGGAACCGATCGCGTCCACCTCGGTAATCAGCCGGGGAGTGTAGAACTCCAGGACGGGACGGGTCTCGGCCTCGTACACGATAAACCGTTTGCGAATGATGTCTTCGTGCGCGTCGTCGACGCGATTGTCTCGAATCGCTCGGCGGCGGATGCGATGAATCATCGCCTCGGTATCGACAGACTTGAGGTGAATGACTTTCAGGACGTCGACGTACTGCTCGAGGATCTCGGCCTGCGCTCGATTGCGGGGGATTCCGTCCAGAATGAGCAGATCTTCGTACGGCTTGAAGTACGACAGCATCCGCAGGCCGTCGAGGTGTCGCTTCCAGATCTGAATCGTGATTTCGTCGGGAACGAGCATCCCCTTCGAGGTGTAGCGACAGACTTCGCGCCCTTCGGGAGAATTGATGTCGAGCGAGCGGAAGACTTCGCCACAAGACAGGTGATAGAACCCGGGGATCTGCCCGAGAATGCGACCTTGGGTTCCCTTGCCGACGCCCGGGGCGCCAAACAGCAGCACAGAATGAAAGCGTTCAGTCGACATGAAATTCTACCAAAGTCTCGTGAGAGTCTCTCTCGCGATGCAGGGGTGTCTTGATCGGCGCGGAGCGCATGGTAGCCACCCGTGGCGCGATGGACAACTCCCCCGCTTGCCCGCATGGGACGGTCGCTTTATGATCGGCCGGAGAGTCTGCGGGGGTCGCCTGTCTTCCGATGGACGCACCGGGCGTTGTCGCCTGACCACTACGGGCAAATCGAGCGAGATCCATGGGACTGTTTGACCGTCTGAAAAAAGGGCTGCAGCGCACGAAAGAGCTGTTGCAGACCGACATCCGCGACCTGTTCAAATCGGGAGAACTGCTCACCGAAGAAAAGCTGGAACAGTTTTATTCGAAGCTGATCCTGACCGATATGGGGGTGCCTGCGGCCCGCGAAATTGTCGATGAAGTGCGGGAAAAGCACCTCGGACGAACCGTTGTGATCGACGAAATCTGGGCGACCGTGAAAGCCCGACTCAAGATCCTGCTCAAGGGGTCGGAAAACACCCTATGGGACGTCGAGAAATTCCTGTCCCCACTCGCGATGGCTCCCACCGGTCCAACCGTGATTCTGGTCGCTGGCGT
>JAPLOC010001234.1 GCA_026692825.1 Planctomycetota bacterium
CGGGGAGAAGGTGGCCGATAGGGCGGATGAGGGGTAATGCGGGGGAATCGCAGTGTTGGTGACGTTTGACGCGTGGCCCGCAGTAAATGGGTGTCCCCCTCACCCGTTCACGTCGCCGCAACGGATGCTGGAGTATCGCGCCCAGACACCGCCGGGACGAAATGGAACCGCCGAGCAAGTCGCGCAGACCGTGCTGTACCTCGTGAGTGACGCGGCCAGTTTCGTGAACGGTGCGCTCATCGACATCAGTGGGGGCCGATTCCTGCGTTATCGCGCGTTCGACCGGTTCGAAGAACGATCGCTGTCGCAGCTCGTTTCGGTACGCAATCGAATCGAGTCGTTCTTCAATCAGGGCACGGCTCGTGGGTCATCCCGGTTGATCGACAACCGCGCGTATCTCATTCGCCGATGCCAATTCACATCTTTGCCACCCTCGACACAATCGGAACAGGCGGTTGTGAATGAGGTCGAATCCGCAAGCGTCTACGTACGTGCGCTTTCGCGGGCCAATTATCGCAGGATCGAATTGGATCGGCCGCCGCAATTGCGTTTTCGTCGCGGAGCCAGTACACTTTTTTTGGAGGATCGAGGTCAATTGATGAAAAAATTTGCAGCCGTTTGGATCGCCCTTTTCTCAATGGCCCAGACCGTTTCTAGCGGGCCGCCACAAGCTCTTAAAAAGCATGCGGTCGACCTGGGGGGCGGGGTGAAGATGGAGCTGGTACTCATCCCGGCTGGCACGTTCCAGATGGGTAGTGGCGAGTCGGCGGAGGAGACGGCGGCCTACTTCAACAAGACCTACCGCGAGGTTTTTCCGGCGGACGGCATGGGGGGACTGGAAGCTAACTTTTTCGAAAACGAACACCCACAGCACGAGGTGCGGATCACGAAGCCGTTCTTCCTGGGTATTCACCCAGTCACCCGAGGGCAGTTTCGGCAGTTCGTTGCCGCCACAGCGCACAAGACGGATACGGAGAAGGGAGAGAAGCGGTGGGCCTGGGGCTGGGATTCCGTCAAGAAGGAATTCAGCTTCGACGAAAAGTATTCGTGGCGAAACACGGGTTTCGAGCAGACCGACGAGCACCCCGTTGTGAACGTCTCGTGGAACGACGCGGTGGCCTTCTGTAAGTGGCTGAGCAAAAGGGAAGGCACGACCTTTCGTTTGCCCACGGAGGCAGAGTGGGAATACGCCTGCCGTGCCGGTACGACAACGCGGTACCCCAGTGGCGACGATCCCCAGACACTGGGCCAGGTTGGTGACCTGGCCGACGCGACGGTCAAGTCGAAAATCCCGGACTGGAAATACATGATCCGTCACAGCGACAATTATGTGTTCACGTCGCCGGTGGGAAAGACCAAGCCCAATGCCTTCGGGCTATACGACATGCACGGGAATGCCTTCCAGTGGTGCGCCGATTGGTACGGAGCGGACTATTACGCCGAGTCTCCCACAGTCGATCCTACCGGGCCGAGAATCGGCCGCGACCGCGCCCTACGCGGCGGTACCTGGGGCTTCAGGCCGCTCGGCGCCCGTTCCGCCGAGCGCAACGGGACGACACCCGACAGCCGGAACTGCAGCGCAGGGTTCCGTGTTGTGAGAACCCAATAAGTCGCCTCACGAGGAATGATCGAGTCCGGAATCGCAGCCACGATTTCACAACCTTTTTCCCTCACTCTTGGGCTGCGCTCGACTTGGCTCGCCACAGATCGATCCCCCATTCGCTCAGCCGTGTTGACACCAGCGAGAACAGCCGTTGCCGCATCGGCGCGACGTGGACCATCGACAATTGCAGCGACTGTTCACCGGCGCGGAACCTGCATACCGGCCAATCCGCGCCGTCGGGCTCAAACGACGGCCCCCTCTGCCGGGCCTCTTGAATGGATTCACGGCACTTGAGGATTGACTTCTGGCCCTGAATTGCGAAGCACGGCAGCAGAGCCCCAACCGGCAGCCTGGAACTGAAGCCGAACGGCCCCAGGCTCCAGCGACGGTGAAGTTCCTCCCGAGTGAGGTGGACGGTGATCCGCCCCAGTGACACAAACAGCCCGAGCATCAACAGTCCCAGCCCGATCAGGCAGGTGGCGATGACCGCCGGCGTGAACCACCATCCGGCATCGGAGAGCGGAGTGCTGAAAGCGAACAAGAGCAGCCGCCCGGCTCCGGCCAGCGACACCAGTGAGAATCCACACAGCACCAGGGGAAACCAAACCAGATTCCGTGTGGCGGCGGGGTAACGGAAAACCAGCTCATTTGGCAGATCGGTCTCGATCTGAATCTCCGAATCCGCCGGCAATTGCTCCGGTCGCAACGACGGCGGGCCGTCCAGCGGTAAACCATGCGACATTGGGGGCAGTTCGCGATGTCATTGATCACTTCGACTCGTAGCGGGACCGCGCAGTACCGGCAGGTTCCGGGAGCCGCGATCTTCGTGGAGGGTGCGCCTTCGGGCAGGTCGGCGGTCGGCGATGATGCCTGTTCCAACAGTTGATTGATCGCGTCGACCACGCCCTGCAAGCCGTCTGCCGATTTCCCTCTTCCAAAGCAGATTTTCCGCCCGTTTTTTCCTGTGATCTCCACGCAGTAGTCGGAATCATCGCCCGACGAAGATTGCAGTCGGGCCCGGGATGTCGGTCCCAGCTCGGTCACAACTTCCGAACGGCGTGAGTTCTGATTCTTCTCGACAACGACCCGACTCGCCTCGACACGGACCGTTTCGACGACCCGCCGCGACTTCACCAGAAAGGGACCAACGAACCAGAACAGCCCCGAAGTCACGACAACAACCCCGAGTTCCCAAGCCGCGGATGCCTCAGGAAACTGACCATGGAACACGAAACGCATAATGAACAACGTGAAGACCGTCAACCCAATGCGGTGCGACATGGACATTCCGTCCCCCCCTGTTCGCCTATTGAACACGAGTTTCTCCGGCGTCATTTCAACGATCCGGATTTCTTTGCTCCGCAACACATCCTGCATGCTTTCAAGTGCCATCGAGCCGGGCGCACAGGTTGGCTCCCAGTTCTCTTGAAGCACGACCCCAGCAGCCTCCGCACAATCCACCCGGCAGTTTTCGGTGACATCTTCCGCGGCGCGACCGAGATGCCGATTGATCGCATTCACCAGCCAGCGCTTTTCAAAGTCCGACTGACAGGCGCCAAACGCGATCCGCTGTGAGCCCCCGATGATCTCCACGCATCGGGACGTCAGGTCATCACCTCCGATCGCTTTCGGCGTCAGTCGCAATTCGGCTCGCGCTTCCGGGCCCAGTTCCGACT
Source organism: Planctomycetota bacterium (assembly GCA_026692825.1). Classification (GTDB taxonomy): domain Bacteria; phylum Planctomycetota; class Planctomycetia; order Planctomycetales; family Planctomycetaceae; genus UBA10511. The sequence continues at coordinate 3,280 of JAPLOC010001234.1, forward strand.
CCACCTCAGAACTCCACAGGAACAGCGTCTGCCGCAAAACTACCCGCCGACGGTCCAGTTGAACAATTGTACGCTTTCGGCTCAGCTCGACTCCCCGGAACGTGTGGATCAGGCTGCCGAGCCACAGCAGCCCGAGGATCGGCAAAACCAGCCCAATGATGAACGCGTCG
>JAPLOC010001235.1 GCA_026692825.1 Planctomycetota bacterium
CCCGGGAGACACAGGGGGCGTTTGATCCGACGGCCGGTCAGATGGTCGCCTTGTGGCGGACGTGTCGTCGGGAACGCCGGCTGCCGACAGAATCGGAACTGGAAGCGACGCGGCGAAGCATTGGTTCCTCTCACATCCAATTGAATAGCCAACTGCTGACGGTTCGGTTCGATTCGCCTGGAATCGAACTCAACTTCAATGCGATGGGGAAAGGCTACGCACTCGATCGGGCCGGAGAGTTGATGGAGCAATGGTTCGAGAGCGAACTGAGGGGACAGGCGGGGTCTGAGGGGGGCGAACCACCGATGCCAAGAACGGCCGCGAATTCGTGGTTGATGCACGGTGGCTACAGCAGTCTGCTGGCCCGGGGGTCGTTGGCGGGGGTCGACGGTTGGCCGGTGGCGATTCGACACCCGCTGCTCCCGGGAAGGACACTGGCAACCGTCTGGCTGAAAGATCGCGGATTGTCGACCAGCGGCGCAGGGGTGCAATTTTTCCGACATCAGGGGAAGCGGTATGGGCATATTGTCGATCCAAGAACCGGCTGGCCGGCGGAGGGGATGCTGTCGGCGACGGTTTTAGCGCCTGACGCGGCGACCGCTGAAGCCCTGTCCACCGCATTTTTTGTGTTGGGGGTCGAAACAGCCCGCGCGTATTGCCATAATCACTCGGAAGTCGCTGCGCTGCTTGTTCCCGCTCCCACGTCTGGGGGGCGCGTCGAGACCATTGTTTGCGGCTTGTCGGATTCGGAACTGATGTTCCCCCTTGATCACTAGCCCCCTGAACCGCCTGTGTCCGCTCGCCCCACACACGTTTCACTTTTGGCCTGCCTGCTGCTGGTGCTGCTGCGGGTTTCGATTGGTTGGCAGTTTCTGTACGAAGGGGTGTGGAAGCTGAACACCCAAAAGACAGCCAAACCATGGACCGCCGAGGGCTACCTGGCGAATGCGAAGGGGCCGTTTCGCGACTTCTTCCGCGGGATGGTCGATGACCCCGACGGTCTGAAGAAACTCGATTACGACGCCACCATCGCCCGGCTGGATGTATGGCGGACGAATTTCGAGTTGTTCTACGGCCTCAACGACGACCAGAAAACCAAGCTGACGTTGCTGCTGGATGGCGCACCAGAGTTTCGGACCCGGTTGAACGGTCTTCCCAAGGGAATCGACCTCAAGAAGTTCAAGCCCGTCGGGAAATACAAGCCCGATGTCGAGAAACCGGGGGTCACCTGAAGAACGCGACGCGCTGGTCGCTTTGGCGGGAGTTGACGCCGCCGACGGTGCCAAAGATGCCACACCAGACGCCTCTGCCGACGCGGCAGCCGCGAAGGGACCGAAGCTCTCGCCGGCCGAACGGGCGGCTTGGGTCAAAGCGGTTGACAAGCTCTACGAAGAATGTGGCAAGCTGGCACTGAAAGAACGCATTCAGGTCTGGTTAAAAGAAGACACCGCCCGGTTGGGACAGGTGGTCGCTGGCCGAACTGAGCGGGTCGGTGAAGTCGATGTCTACCGCCAGATGCTCGACCGGTACAATCAGGAATGGCAGGTCGCCAAGACCGATTACCAGTTCGACCATCAGTTTCGCGTAGCGGTTGTCCTGGTGGTCGAACTGGTAATCGGTCTTGGCGACCTGCCATTCCTGATTGTACCGGTCGAGCATCTGGCGGTAGACATCGACTTCACCGACCCGCTCAGTTCGGCCAGCGACCACC
>JAPLOC010001236.1:0-1341 GCA_026692825.1 Planctomycetota bacterium
AATCAACCGCCGAAGCAACGCTTCATCAATGCGTCCGCGAAATCGTTCGCGCCCGTCAAACTCAATCACCGGAATCAACAGCCCGTATCGAGTTTTCAAATCCTCATCGCCATCAATATCAATCTCTACCACTTCCGGAAGAAATTCGTGGTAGTCCGCAAGCAGCTCTTTGGCGTCATCGCAAAGATGGCAACCCGGACGGGAATACACGATCACCCGATGAAATCGCAGGCCAGGCAGTCGGGGTCGCCAGCCGCCGCGCGGCGGACCGGAGTCGGGCGGTCCGATCGCCTGCCGATCGCGTTGAATCCACAATCCGAATAACGCGACCGCCAGACCCATTGCACCCCACACCGCGCGGTACTGGTGCCAGGCAATCGGCATCGGCAGCGGGAGCGGCGCGATCCGATCGAGCCCCCACAACACCGCGATCGCTCCGCCGACCAAGGTCAGCGGCAATCCGAGCTGATGGGGTATTTGACTCCCGGCACCGTCAGTGTCGTTCCGCCAATCGGAATCAGGTGGGATAGGATCAGACATTCCGTGTTGAATCGACGGGGAGAACTGGGGTGTGAGCCATGCGACCTTCGGTCAGTATGCGAAAATCAGGCGGAATATCGCGCGAAACACGGGAATTACGCAGGCCAGTGCCCCGGCGACGCCGGCACTCACGCTCACGAGGCAGGCGGTCACCCCCAGCGACATCTGAAACGACGCGTGGAGGAATTTGGACAGGACCAGTGTTGTCGCCAGGAAGCAGAGTGGAATGCTGATGAGGCAAACCATCACGGTATTGGTGAATTCCGTGGTGCGGTCGCTGCCCAAGAGCAGCGCCGCACAAAGCCCACACACCAGGACAATATTCATGGGGATGATCGCCGCGACGATTCCCAGTGACCGCGCGAGTGACGGTTCCGCGACTCGTCGTCCACGGGCATTTCGCCGGGTCAGTCGGCGATGCAGTTTCACCGCTGCCCGCAATGTGGGAACCCCCATGGCGACGAGCAACAGCACCGCTCCCGCGAGGGGAATCGCCAGCGGGGCCGCAAATTGCCGAAACTCGCTTGCCGTCATCAGGAGGCCCACTCGACCAAAATCAAACCAACGGAATTTCCCAGAGCCGCGATCCATCAACCGCGCCCGATTTAGCGTAACGAGCGACATTCGGCATCGCAATCATCCCGATACCCTCTTCCCGCACGAGATGTAGCGACTCAAATCTAAAATCCCGCTGGAAGATGCGATCCGCTCCCGTTAACCTGACGGGACAACCCCTCACCCGCGCGCGTTCGCATGCCCCCATCAACCAAGCTCACGCCAGAAGTTTTCGTTGGACTGGTC
>JAPLOC010001236.1:1409-1923 GCA_026692825.1 Planctomycetota bacterium
GATCAACGCCGACCCCGCGGTCGCCGCCGACACACTGCGGATCGCGGAAGAACTCATCAACCGGAATATCCTCACACGGTGGCAGGCCGACAAGCTCCTTCAGGGTCGGCACAAGGGGTTTTTTCTGGGCAAATATCGGCTGTTGTCGCATCTGGGGTCCGGCGGGATGAGCGCGGTCTATTTGGCCGAGCATCGCTTGATGCGTCGCCGCGTCGCGCTCAAGGTTCTCCCAAAGGCCAGCTTGGCGGGGTCCAGTCACCTCGAGCGGTTTCACAAAGAGGCGCAGGCGGTCGCAGCCCTCGACCATCGCAACATCGTGCGGGCTTACGATGTCGATCAGGAGGGAGACATCCACTTTCTGGTGATGGAGTACGTCGCCGGTCGTTCGCTGCACGAAATTGTCGCCGTCGAAGGAAAGCTCGATCCGGTCCCGGCGGCTGAATATGTTCGGCAGGCCGCCGAGGGATTGAATCAGGCGCACAAAGCGAGCATGGTGCATCGCGACATCAAGCCC
>JAPLOC010001237.1 GCA_026692825.1 Planctomycetota bacterium
ACCCGAGACTTCCCGAGCGAAAAACCCGCCCCGCGGGAAAGCGACCGAACCGGAATTTTCCGCTCGCCTGCGGATCGATTCACGACCTCGCGCGACGGCGACCGACTCGAAGGAATGCGACCTTCGGACCCGATGGGATACGATGCCGCCTTCGCCGTTCCAAACCTTGACCAGAGTTCCCGAATGACCCCCCGCAAACGCCGCGAACTGGACCCGAAATCAACCGACTTCACGACCCGTTTCGCGCTGCAACTCCGAAAGCTGGTCGACAAGCGAAACCTCACGCAGGCGACGTTCCTGGAAAAGCTTCTCGAAGCCAAACTGGACGTCTCCGAGTTCACCGTCAAAAAGTGGCTTTCTGGAGAACGCTTGGCCCGACTCGGCGACCTCGAACAAATCGCAACGGCGTTGGGACTGAAAGACTACCGCGACGTCCTGCCGCCTCCCCTGAAATAATTGTGTACACTGTGGGTCTTATTCGTTGACACGGAAGGTACACACTGTGTAGACTTCCCGACGTCATCGCTGGAAAGGTCGAAGCCAGCGATGTAAGCTCGGAATTCAGCCGCTCTTGAAGGATTGCGCTTATCGCTCCCTGATTCGACCCAGGGATTCCTTCAAGGCGGCTTTTTCGTTTGATGAAAGGTCGAAGATGATCCAACCCCGTTTTCCAACTCTCGCCCCGTCAGTCGGTCACCAGTCCCCAGAATCAACCGGGGAACCCCTCACCCGGGTGGCGACCGACAGTCATAAATCCGCCGAAGTCTCTCCCGGCGGTGAACAACGGGAGCGGTTGCCGTGGCTGTTTGCCGTGGTGACCGTCCCCGTCAGCTCGACAACCTGGAAGCCGCGGAACGCGTTCGCCGTCCCCCCGTGTGAACTGCAGACCGCCGGCGTCAGAAACCAGTGGCGGTTCTTGGTCGCGTTCAACGGGAGCGACCGGGCGAAAACGCAAGGCCGATGGGCGCTCCAGACGGTCACAGCCGGGGTTCTGTTGACGAGGGTCGACAAACTCCCCGCAGACCCCCGGGAATGGCCCGAGGGGGCGATTGCGTGCGAATCATCGACCGACGCCCAAGAACTCGCCCGGCAGCGGAATGCGGAGATTCTGAAGTGTGCCCACAGCCCCCGGCACTGGAATTGCGCAGTCCGCCGCTTGGCGACTGACGACGCGACCGCAGACCCGACGCAGCCAGGTGCGACGCCGCCGCAGGAGCCTGCGGAAAATCCGCACCCGACTGCGGTGGATTTGACGCTCGCGGAGATCGAAGCGAAAGACGACGATTGCCGGCGTTGCCCGGCCGGACTGTTGATTGTCCCCGCCCCGGCCGACTGGCAACCCGCTTCGTACCGAACCGCCCCCCCAGGTACCACAACGCGGATGCCGTTCCACCTCGCCCGCTCTGTCGCCATTGAATTGAATCGCGAACGGATCGCGGAAATGGAGCAATCCGGGGGGACTGTCAACGTCTGGAGCATTGTCGTTGGCCGTTGCGGCTTGTTGACCACGCACGTTGCCGAGGGGTTTCGGCCGAAGTCGGCGACCCAGTTACCGCCCGGCGTTCAACTGATGGGAACCGACTGGCCGGCCGCCCGGAAAGCTCAGAAGGCGCTGAACGATCGGCTGATGAGTGAGGGACGTTGGGCGCTCTTGGTTGTCGACCTGACGCCGCGCGACCCGTCCGCCGACGGTCGCTCGCGGGAGTTCGCCGCGATCGCCGAAAGGGACGCCCGACAGTTCGCGGAGGAATTCCACCTCCGGCGACAACCCAACCGAGAGCCCGCCGCGCGTCGCGTCGGCCTGGATCACCCCCGCTTTGGAACGCTGGCG
>JAPLOC010001238.1 GCA_026692825.1 Planctomycetota bacterium
GGCCACCGAGGCGAACGCCTCGTTGATCCCGACCGACTGGAGATCGGCGACCGAGATGCCGGCCTTGGCGAGAGCCGCCTCGGCCCGGGTCGGCGGCTTGCCGGATCCCGGCCGGCCGATCGGCACCACAGAAAAATCCATGTTCTGAACACAGAATGACCGTGGGGTCCGGCCCCGCCAGTTGCAGAAGGCGATGCAGCGTCATGTCCAGAAACTGGCAGGCGGTTGTCATCACGCCCGAATACAGTTCGTAGTCCGGCTCGGGGATTCCCTCCCGACGCGGCGGATGGAACGGCATGAACAGGTGCCCGAGATGATCCAGCAGATTGTATTGAACCGCCAGGAAGTCCCATTCTTCGTGTTCCAGCAGCCAGGTCGCGATCGCATGCTGTGTCGCGCACTTGGCCAGAGCGACGGCCAGCAACCCCGGACGGGAGTCCTTACGCGGGTCGATCTCTCTCACCCGGGGAATGAACGCGCGAATCTGATCGAGAGGCAGATCCTCGGGGCGAAGCCGCAATTCGGTGAACGTTTCGGTCAGGCTTTCTGGCTGCACGGCCCCCGGTGGAACAGGCCAGGGAACGCCAGGTGTCGTCGGGGCGTTGGCGAACTGGTCCGAGACGCAGACCCCCTGAATCTGTTCGGCGGGATGGCTGGCGTTCCAACCGACGACATGTGTGCGGAACCCTTGCTGCGAGAGAATGTTCCACAGCGCTTTGACTCGGCGGGCGGTGCTGCCCACAGGACGGAGGCGGCCCGTTTGGGGGTCAGGTTCGGTGAAACCCAGGATGCCATGCCGATGGGCCTCGTGTCCGGTGGCGATCGAATTCCACGCGAGGGGAGACAGCAGGGGAAACCCGCTGGCGAAGTCGGCTTTGGTCCCCTGTTCGACCAGGCGGGCCAGGCAGGGGAGTCGGCCGGCGTCGATCAGAGGGGAGAGCAACTGCCAGTCGGCGGCGTCCCAGCCCAGGAGCAGCACTTTCGCAGCGCGGCGAACAGCCATGGAGTGACCTGAAAAATCTCGGAATCGAGTGGGATGGAAGCGAGGAAAAACGGCAACGGGGGACAGAACCCGAGCCGGTTCCATCCCCCGTGAGATCAATTGTCGCCTGTCAAGAACCGCCAAGTTTGGCGGCGAAAACTATGCGGACTCAGCGACGCGGCGTTTGCGGGCGGCGTTCAGGGCGAAGACGCCAGCGGCACCGCAGGCCAGCAGGGCCAGCGACGAGGGCTCTGGAGCCCCAGCCAGAATCCCCTGGTTAGGCACATCTTCGTACCCGTAGCCCTTCAGAATCAGTTCGAAGCCGCTGCCGATTTCGAGGTTGACCCAGCCGAAGTTGGTGTCCGCTCCGCCATTGGTTGCGAACGCGAACCCGATGTAGCCGCTCGCCCCGGCATTCCAGGGAACCAACGCGCCATAGGTCGGCGTCGGAACGGTGTCCAGGCTCAGCTTCCCCGCCTTGTTGGTGGCAGACGATCCATCGATCAACGTTCCCGCGGACAAATTGGCGATCATAGGCGCACTAAGACTGGCACTGACTACCGGGTCCAGCACGACGCCCAAGCTACCCCCGCTAATACCCTCCACGATGTCGGCAATACCGTCTGGAGTACTCGAGTTGTCAAGTAAGAGGTTTGCTGCGATGAAGTCATTGTTCGAGTCGCCATCGACGTCCAGAACAAGAGTATTGGTGGGATCTGATGTCCCGTTCACCGGAATCGGACCGTAGCTCTGATTTAGCCCCGTAGTGTAGTGGATGCCGGCGTGTGCCTGGTTGGCCCCCAGCACGGCCGCACCACAGGCCAGCGCGTATCCAGCCAGCCGACGTTCAAATGATGTCTTGTTCTCGTGGTTGTCGCTCATCCAAGTTCTCCTGCTAAGTTGCACAACAGTGGTGCAGTCATCCAACACGCCCCACAGCGGAACATCCGCCGCAGGTTGGTCGACCCGCTCGGGCCAACCCTCAAGCCCCGGCGGCAA
>JAPLOC010001239.1 GCA_026692825.1 Planctomycetota bacterium
CGAAGTGCTCGATCCCACGCTGGCAGAGTCCCTCCAGATCCAGAAACCGTTGCATCGTGTACATCTCGACCATGGTGTTACTGATCGGGGTCCCGGTTGCGAACGTCAGCCCATGGCCGGGGTGCTGATCGTGCAGGTAACGGGCTTTCATGAACAAGTCAAAAGCCCGTTCGCTTCCGCCGGTCTGGATACCGGCGACCCGTTCCATCTTGGTCGGAGTCTCCAGGTTTTTGAAATAATGCGCCTCATCGATGAACAGGTGATCGACCCCCAATTCGTCGAACACCAGGCCGTCATCCTTCTTGTCTTCGGCCAACAGGTCTTTCAAACGGGCTTCCCGCTTGGCCTTCTGTTTTTCGATCGCCTTGATCAGGTTCCGTCGAACCCGGGATTTGTCAGAGGCGGCACTCTCCCGCAACAATTGGTCGTATTCCGCGATCTGTTCCCGGACAAACCGCTCCTGATAATCCCGCGACATGCCGATTCGTTCGAATGAGCTGTGAGTCACGATGATCCCGTCCCATTCTCCCGAGGCGATTTTCGCCGTCAGGTATTTTCGGCGGTCCCGGCTTAAGTCCTCTTTGGCGGCGACCAGTAGGCGGGCATTCGGATACAGTTGCATGAACTCGCGGGCGAATTGCTCGAGTAAGTGATTCGGAACGGCGTACATCGGTTTTTTGATCAACCCCACCGCTTTCATCTTCATGCCGGTGGCGGCCATCGTGAAACTCTTCCCCGCTCCCACCGTGTGTGCCAGCAGCGTGTGCGGAGGTTGTTGTAGGTGTCGTTGTAGAGCCGAACGAGTCGTTCGGTTCGCTCGGGATCCGAGAAAATCCACGAGCGGAACCGTTCCTTAATCAGTTTTTGTTTTTCGCGGGCGGCGACGGTCGCTTCCTGATTCACGACCCGCTCTTCCCGGTCACCATGCATCACCGTGTCGTAAATGACCGGAGTCTTCATGTTCAGTGCCTGTTCGAGCAGCTCTGTCCCGTTGATACGGGGCGTTCCAAACTCTGTAGTCGCCGCAACGGAACGTGCGGTTGCGTCATTGACGTCCAGGCTCCAAACGGCGTCCTTCTTGAGGTGATCGATCTCGATGGCGGAGAGTGGCGAATGGAATAGTTCGGCGACAAAAGCTTGAACGTCGCTCGTCGGGATCCAGGGGGTGCCCAGATTGGCGTCAATGTCCCCAGGAAGGACATCCTCGGGCTGAACGCTACGCAGCACTTCTGCGTGGTGAGCATACGCCGGGCCGGCCTCCAGCGCCACAGCGAGCTTGGCCCGAACGTTGCCGGAGAGATAGGCATCCGCTGTCTGCCAGGTTTTGGATTCGGGGTCGTGAAAGATCAAATCTCCCAACTCCGCAATCACCCGGGATTCTGGTTTTCCGTAAAGGGTGGCGATCAATGGCAGGTCGACGGCCCCCCTCTGGTCGAGCGACACGAGTAACCCTTCTTCCGCAGTTTGAACTGTGGTGACGGGGGGACTTTTTCCGACCACGTCCCTTTGCAGGATGGCCGCTTTTGTCGCTTTGCCCGTAGTTTCGTCATACTCTTCCAGCGACATGACCAGCATTGCGTCAGGGTCTTCCCGGAATTTCACCAAGTTCGGCATCCGGCGAATGACGCCCCCGACCGCTGTCTCGCCGAAAGTGGTCTTGTTGATCGGACCGTATGCGGAGACGAACCGGTCGTAGGCCAAATTCAAATCCCGGCGGGCGACCTCGCGGTTGCTGTCCGGCCAGCCCTCGTTCTGCGATTGCAGCACTCTGCGGGCGCGGTCCCGCAATGTGATCAGGGAAGCGATTCGCCGCCCGGTCATGGTTCCATTCGCTTTCTGCAGCGAGCCACCATACGTCACGGGAACCCCTTGCCCCCCTTCGATCTGGCAAATCGTATTGTCGTCGCCGACGAAGAGACTCCCCTCATTGAGGTATTTCAGTTGGGGCGGCGGGATGAATGGCTGAGGAGCGATAACCTCTGGAGATCCCTGTTTCGGCTCAGGTCCTTTCACTGCCGCCGGAAGCTGTTTGAGGGCAAACTGCAGCCGTTCGGACAACACCCCGCTGGCCAGTACGCTGTAGCCGATCTCACCGCCATAGAGACGATCTTTGCGGCTCCACGTTCCCAGGACCAATTCTGGGTGATTGAGAAAAAACTGATTGATCGGAACCTCATAGCCCTCGATCACCAGGGGAGCGACGCGGAGCCAGTCGGGATCGACATGCCGTGCAGGTTCGCCGGAGGCTCTGCGGCGGAGGAATACGATATCGGTGACAACCGACGTACCTTCCCGTTTGAAGGCGTCGGAAGGCAGACGGATGGCCCCCAGAAAGTCGGCCTTCTCCGCCAGTTGCTCCCGCAGAGCTGCGTTCTGTTTATCGAGCGTAAAGTGCGAAGTGACCAGTGCCAGAACTCCACTCGGCTTGAGAGCGTCGACAGACTTCGCAAAGAAAAAGTCGTGCAGGGAGAGCTTGTGACCTTGGTAATCGAGCTTGACGTCGGCGAACGGGACGTTGCCGACGACCGCGTCGATTTTGCCGACAGGAAGTTTGGTGTCTCGAAAGTTCTCGATGCGGATATCGTGCTCCGGGTACAGAGCCCGGGCGATGCGACCGGAGATGCTGTCGAGTTCAATGCCGATGTAGCGTCGTCCAGGGGTCGCATCCTGTAGAAAATTGCCGATGCCGCAACCTGGCTCCAGAACGCTGGCGGACCCAGGCACCCCCAGTCGGTCGAGTGCCTGATGAATCGCCGAAATGACGATGGGCGACGTGTAGAACGCGTTATAGGTCGAGCGCTTGGCGCTGTCGTATTCGTCTGGCGTGAGCAGTGAACGCAGCACTTCGCCAACTGCCTCCCAACTGCCGTCTTTGTACCGACCGGTGACGGGATCGGGAAAGATCGAACGGGCGACTGCACCGAACCCGGAAAATTTCCTCAGGGCCTGGCGTTCTTCGGGCGTTGCCGGACGTTGTTCCTGTTCCAGCCACTGGACGATCCGAATGGCATCCAAGAGATCGCGAGCTTTGCTCTTTTCACCGCTGGCGATCGGGGCCTGGGGAATCGCAGGGGACGGATTGTCGTGATTTGCCGGCAGACGAATCGGGGAAACCGGGGGAGACGGTGTTTCCGCGGGCAGAATTGAAGGCGAGTGGTCGCTCTCACTCGGTTGGGGGGATCCCTCATCAAATCGAAAGGCATGCTGCCTGGTGGTTCCCTTTAGACCGACGGCTTTACTACGCGAAGGAATTCCATGGCTGCGTCCAGAGAATGTGCTTCGGGCGGCTCTCGGTGTTCGCAGCAGGACAAGAGATTCTGAATCTCCCGGATGGCGAGTTCCAGCGTTTCGCTCGCCGTTTGACTCGCTTCGCTCTCCGGACGCTGATCCCATAACCGGGATTTCAGAGCGTCGTGTCGCGTCTTCAAGATCAGGGCGAGTTGATTCACCGTTTGTAGCGTCTTCTGCCGTCGACAGAGTTCTCGGTAAAGCCCCTTCCTCTGTTCCAGCAGTCCCAGGACGATGGTCTTGTATGGCATGCGGAGCCTCTCCAGGATCAACAGTTGTGGCTGTCGCAGGCGGCTTGGGAGCGGTGGTTTCCGGGTTGGGAAAGACGAGGACATGCTGTTTCCAAAAAGACGTTGCGCGAGCCATATTCGAAAATAGAATTGCGGTTTGTTTCGGCACTCATAGCGCAGGATTCTCCACAATACAAGAAAAAACAGACGGCACTTGTGAAAGGCGATGCTTTCATCTCAAACTGCGCGGAGGATTCCTGGCTTGGAACCGATTTGTGACACTCTGGTCGTCGATCTTTAGGCTCCCTCTCTCCTGCCCGTACGAATAGGAGGGGCATGACCATGCAAAGGTGAACAAGTCTCGGGCGATTCGCGATGTTGTGGAAACGAATCTCGCGAAGTCTCGGGTCGAGCTCTCAGAAATTCCCAAGGGCGTCAATGGCTCAAGATTTCTCCGCATTACTTTTCAACCGTCAACGCGAACTGAAATACCGCATGTCTCCGTGGAATGTCACGAAATTTGTCGCTCGCACCGGCACGTGGGAAAGTAGCGATTCAGACATGCCAGTTTTCCCCGCGATCCGGAAAAGGAGCCTCGCTGTGGACAGCGGCACCAAGGGTCTACTGTTTGGTTAGTTGCTACGGCAGCACAGGATCTGAGACGTCACCCCAAACACGAATCCGGAAGACGTCAGGTCAAGTCCGGTACAGGCCAAAAGTCCATATGCCTCCGTTCCCAGTTCACTATTCGCTCCAACAGAGAGATGGCTGTCGACGATGACGGCAGAACCAGAACTAATGTGGCACGCCGAAGACAATATGAACTCATTGGTCAGGCAGGCGGCCGTCGTTGTGACCAAATTGCTTCCGCTTGCCGTGGACTCTCTCCCGACACATCGTGAGATATCAACGCTGCCGGCGGCTCCCGTCAAGGAGGAAAGGTTTAAAATCGTCTCCCCCTTGGAACACTTCTGCTTTGCGGTGACGGAGTTCCCTTTGGCGCAGAGCTTATACGTTGGCGTCGCAGCGTGGGCTGGTGCGGCCAGACACAGCAACAGGGCAAGTACCATTGTGTTCTTAATCATAACTCTCCTTTCCGAAATAGGTAATCGCACTTGTCGTGCGGAACGCGAATTCAACCAAATTCCGGGGGGATCATCACAGGAATTGCGTTCGTTTTCAAGAACCAACTGAGCAACCTGTCGGAGAGTCTCAACCCAGAGACCAGAACTTCAGAAAAAAACGCTGTTTGAGTAGTGCCCCAATTTGTGCCACCATCGGGATGTCAATTCGTTTTTACGGAGGTACAGCATGACAGACCAAACAGAAACTCGTGATACGATCAAGGAACCCGACACGGGAGGAATGGACCCCGTCCAGATTGTCCGGCAGGGAGCGATTGCCGCATCGATCTGGCAGCGTCAATCACCGGCAGGCGAAGTCTATTACGACTTCAGCCTCTCCCGTTCCTGGAAGAGCGTCAGCAAGGGAACTTCGGGATATTCCCGATCGTTCTTCGAAAAGAACGAAAAGGAACTCGTGGAAGTGATTCAGAAGGCGACAGCCTGGATTGCGGCTCAGCCACAGGGGAAGCTCGACGCCGACACCGAGACGGGATCGGACACGTTTTCGTTCTGAGCGGAAGCCTGTAGGTATCGTTGCCCCGAGCAGCGGCGTCTCCTTTTTAAGTCCCAATTCGTCCCCCCGCCCGCCCTGGTCGGGGAGGGCAGCCGGTCGAACTGAGAATTCGGGCATTCTGAATGGGGCCCGATTCCGCCGGAGAAGTCGCGACCCGGCACCGGCATCGACACCTACTCAAAAGGTTTTACGATATTTCGTCGGTACCGAAGGACTTTCGGAGGGAGACCGGAATAGCCCGCCTCCCTCCGTCGTTCGTTCACCAATCGCAGAATGTTCAGGAGTTGCCGACGAATCGGGGCATAGGGTTCGTACGCAACCAGGAACAGTTGCTGCGACAACCGCTCTGCCGATGTGTGGCAGGCGATCGAGACGAAATAGTCGCGGAGTTCCTTGTACCGCTCCCGGCCAATCTGGACCCGAACCCTCAGCCGACCATCGGCTACGGGGTTCTCCTCCCCCTCCTCGCGCTTCAGAAAGTTCCCCCTCTTCACGGACAGGGAGTACCCCCCAATCTGAATCGGTACTTTTCGGGCGTCCCGAATATTCTCCTGTTCTTCGTCAAAAAACCGATGGTGGCCACACGTCGCCAATAGAATCCAGTGACGCCCCAATCGCAGGTAGTGGAGATTGGCGGCACCGGTCGCCTTGCGGCGTGCCCGCTGCTGACGTGAGAGATCGATCCCGTACTTCGCAATGAGTTTGTAATCAATGGCACGGGGGTCTTTCCCCGTGGGGACTCGCCCCGAAACATAGAACCAGTACCCATGCGGCAAGATATTGCTCGCCAGTTGCTGCACGAATCCTTCCAGACTGGTTGCTTCACAGCGGTAGTTCACGGTCTCCGACCGGGTTGTATTGTCCACAATTCCTCCTCTTGGAAAAATGAGGCTCGGTCTCCACCAAGCCTCGTCGTGAAAATCCTTCGTCGAAGTCACTCGACTTTGCCAGCAACCCAGAGCGTCCAGCTCTTCGGTCAACCGAGCAAATCGAAGAAATCGCAAAACTACGAGGTAAAACCGAATAACCTTCGCGCGCGAACCTTTCGGCTGCAAAACGCCGCGCACTGCAGCGCGTCAAACTGCATTCCCAGTTTGACGCCGCCAATTCCATTGGCGTACCGCTTTGCAAAAATTCACCGTCAAATTCGCTGCGAAAGCAGGTTCTCACTCCCGTGAGAATCTGGTTTCACCGTTTGTTTCCGACCAAGGAAAACGGCGTAGGGGAGTGCCTCCGGCACTCCCCTCGCCGACCTTCCGTCGCACCATTGCTGTCGTCCCTTTCGTCGGCTTACCGCGCGGCACCACCCGTCACGGACGCACGAGCCTGGACTGCCTTGCCCAGGAACTCGCTCGGTCTCACTGGTCGCTCCCGCGACCAGCTCAACCGACTCTCTACTGAGGACACACTCCCATGCTACGGCATTTCACCGTGAACCCGTGACACGTTGATTCCGGAAATCGGCCCGACGAGGACCGCTTCCCTGAACTCGCCACACGGTTCAAGCTACTTCCACCCCGTTGATCAGACGGGGCACCGGGGACCAACCCGGACGCCATAGCACTTCCTGCGTTAGTCATACTCGTCACGATTGAGGTCTCGTGGCTCAAGGGGATGTGATTCCCCAGACCAACGTGCTGTATGTCCGTCCGCCAGGACGGCATAGTTGCCGGGTCAACGACCCGCTTTCGGGGACCAGAACGCAGAAGCTTTCCCCTACCCATCAACACCTGGCTTGTCGCCGTGAGGTTTCGCCTATCGGCCTCCCCTCACCTTCTTGGCAGCGACTCCTCAATCACTCACTGGCAAGCCCTTCCGGGCCTTTCATGGTTGAGCTCTTCACGGCCACGGGATTTGCCCGCAGTCCCCGGAGCGATCGCTCCGGCAATCCGTGTCACCACGGATCGGCTCCCCACGCCAGCACAGGTTAAACGGACGGATCTCGCCCGAATCCCCTGTGGCGGATTTGCAGCCCTGAACCAGGGCTACGCACCGGCTTCAAGCATGACGACTCGTGGCGGGATTGCTCCCGCCAGACCGAGTCTGTCCGCATCGCCCGCATCCGACAGCCGTAGCCCCCGTTTCATCAAGGGGGGCGTCGCCGTCTCGCACGCAAATCGGATAGAACGTCAGGATTGTTTCCTTGCCTGTCATACGAGGACAGAAAGGCCTTTACTCTGACGAGCCTCCGTCGAGCTGGGCGAGCGCCTCTCGACGCAACCCAGCTCTACAGCAGACGACATGACGAATGGTGAATTCGTCCCCTTAGCCGGTTGGTAGCCGGTTTACCGGGTGTCGCCTTGCGACAGAAGACCACCACAAACGTTGAACGATCATAGACAGTCGATGGACCTATCCTTGTCCATCTAGGCCGATCAAATACCGTTTTTTCAAACACGATTCAATTTCTATTTTGGTGGGGACCGTTTCAGGAGATCGGTGTTCCGCAGGTAACCCACCACAATCTCCTTGAGCAGCATTTCGGCAAACACTGTGGTACCGAATTTGCGGTACTTGTCGACGAGTTCGGTGCTCCCGGCAGCGATCGCCTCCGCTTCAAGAGCTGTCCGCTCTTTCTCGGGGAGACTTTCCCAATACGCCAGTGCCGCCCGCCGCGATGCGGATTGCTGCTCAGACTCTTGCCGCTGGGCGAGTGCTTCTTTCTTCACTTTTGCTTCGGCTGCAACCCGTTTCCCATGCTCCGCTTTGCTGACAAACCCCGTGGGAAGTCGATAGTCCTCGCGGATGGCTGCAGCCAGATATCCCGAGGAGTTTTTCGAGATTCGCTTGTCGTTTCGTTCGACGAGCCAATCGTGCAGTTCGATCTTTTCTGTGATCCGCTCAGCCGGGAAGTCACGGACCAGGTCGGCCGCAATCGTCGTTCGAACCCCTCGTTCCATCAGTTCGACGACCAGCGGCGGAGTCGATTCGTCGGTGACAGCAACCGTCGTACCTTGCTCCTGCCGGTAAAGCACAATCTCCCACTCGCCGTGAGAGCGGCGTACAAATCGGTTGCTCGCAGGTTGCGGTACGAGAAACCCGATCGATTCCAGTTCCTCCAGGGCCGGAGTCAGTTTTCGCTTGAGTTGAGCGTTGTCATACGATCGAGCCAGGCCAACGTGTTCACAGGCAAAAACTCTCAAATCCATGGCAAACCGCTTGGCTCGGTAGAATCGCTTATCCAGGAACCGATATGCCTGGCGTGCGGCAGGGA
>JAPLOC010001240.1:0-364 GCA_026692825.1 Planctomycetota bacterium
GCCACCGGCACCCCCACGACCAGCCGCTCCACCTGCGCCGCCAGCGCCTCCAGCCTGTCCGCCACCGCCCTTACCTCCACCGGCCCCTCCCGCACCCTGTGCGTACCCCAGTCGGGAACCACTCGAGAAAAACAACACCCCCGCCACCAACAACGCCACTCCAAACCGATTCACTCGCGCAGACATCGGGACTCTCCAAAAAAAGAATTCCTAAAGTCGCGGCTCACCCGAACAACACCCTTCACCGCCGCCATTCAACCAAAAGCAGGTCGCGACTGCAACAGGGGATGAATGGTGTAAGTTGTGACTTCTGGTGGATCTTCTGAGGAACTCGTTGTTGCCGAGATGCTATGCGGCTCGCGTA
>JAPLOC010001240.1:400-791 GCA_026692825.1 Planctomycetota bacterium
CGGAGGCGTCGACGGACAGTCAGTTCCTCTACTCCACCTGTCGCACGCCGCAACGACGAGTACTTAGCACGAACCACTGCGCTGTTGATGTTTATCGGAGTCGAAAACCCGATCGGAATTCGGAGTTCACGCCTTGTACGCCGACCCGCCGCCCCGGGGGGATTTATTCAGCCGGTTGTGACAGTACAAGCCTTCAAGAATCAGTTCTCCCACCGAAACCTGAAGTTCCTCGGCGTGTGGTCCGACGGCCATTTCCGGATCGAGTTCCCGGGCGAGGGTCGCGGTCTGCCGGGCGAAATCGCGCACGGTGGCGAAGCGCGCCAGACACTCCTTCACGGAAACGCGATCGCCAATTTCGAGGGTCTGACCCGACTCGACATGCTCGACGACG
>JAPLOC010001240.1:836-1185 GCA_026692825.1 Planctomycetota bacterium
TCTTGCTGGTCGGGCTCTTCTGACATGGTCAGTTCGAGTTTGCCACGCGAACTCGACATCAACGCGGTCAGGTCGCTGATTCGGGCGACGGCGAATTGCGACCCCGACACCGCGGCCCGCCGTTCGGCGTTGGAAAGCAGGTTTTCGAAATTCGCGATCGACATCCGCACGCTAACGCCCGAAGCCTGGTTGACGTGCCCACTCGACCGCGCAAGTCGCGCAGCCTCTTCGACGATCTCCTGCAGAAACTGGGGGGCGCGCACATCGACCCCTCCATCACGTATGCCCCAGGCGTTTTCCTGGGTGATCTGCATGCCGAGTTCGCGCGTCAGCGGGTAATGCGTCTGCA
>JAPLOC010001240.1:1191-2082 GCA_026692825.1 Planctomycetota bacterium
CCGATGCGGTCCTTGAGCGTGGTCACAATACGACCGCGATTGGTGTAGTCCTCAGGATTCGCGCTGAAGACCATCATCAGGTCGAGTTCAAGGCGCACCGGGAAGCCGCGAATCTGCACGTCCCGTTCCTCAAGGACGTTGAACAGTCCCACCTGAATCTTGGGACTGAGATCGGGCAACTCATTCATGCAGAAAATGCCTCGATGGCTGCGCGGAATCAGCCCGTAGTGTAAAACGTCTTCGCTCGAGAGGTGTTTCCCGCCCGCGTGTTTGATGAGGTCAATCTCGCCGATCAGGTCGGCGATGGTGACGTCAGGGGTCGCCAGCTTTTCGTGGTACCGCTGAGCGCGAGGGAGCCACTCGATGGGACAACGGTCCCCCAGTTCCGCGATTTGTTCGCGACCGAATTTGGTGATCGGGGCCAACGGATCGTCACGCAATTCCGAGCCGGCGATCATCGGAATCACCGGATCCAGCAGCTCGACCAGTTGCCGAAGCATGCGGGTTTTTCCCTGGCCGCGCAATCCCAGAAACAGCATGTCGTGCAGCGACAGGATTCCGTTTTCGACCTGAGGCAGCACAGTGTCGGCGTATCCGACCATCCCCGGGAACAGCGGTTCTCCCGCGCGGAGTTTGGCCAGCAGATTGCGACGCATCTCGACTTTCACCGGGACGCTTTGCCAGCCGCTGGACCGCAATTCACCCAGGGTCGTGGGAAGTTCCGACATCGATTCCACTCCAGAAGAAGATGACCGCGTTCGATCTCTGATTGTAGGAGATCGTCAACCGATTGCTCACCGACCGACATCGATTTCGACTCGGATCGGGTAAATCAGTCCCCAATCGTGGCGGCGAAGGTACGAATCGAGTGCCGTCGTGAGTCTTGGCTGA
>JAPLOC010001241.1 GCA_026692825.1 Planctomycetota bacterium
GTCGTGAAATCCACCTTGCCAGGGGGGGATGGACCGGATCCGTTCTCGTCTTCTTCGAACCAGTTCAAAGGCGCGTCGCATGCAATCGATCAACAAGTCTCTGGCGTCGTGGGGAATTTGTTTCGCCATCACCGCGGGAATTTTCGGTTCCCTGGGATTTTCCGGCCCGGCACGGGCGGAAGATGCCAAACCGGTGGCGAGCTCTGGCAAAGTGAAAAAGGGGGTCCCGACTGAAACTCTGGCGAAGAGCCGCAAGTCGGCGATCGCCTATCTGCGGACCACTCAATCCGACGACGGGCGCTGGAGCGACTACCCCGGGCCGGCGATCACCGGAATTGTGACCACATCGTTGCTCAAGAGTGGTGTCGAGCCGAGCGATCCGATGATTGTGAAGGCGCTCGCCTATTTGCAAACGGCGCTGCAGCCCGACGGCGGCATTTACACCAAGGAAAACAAGGTCAGCAACTACGAGACGTCGGTCGCGCTGCTCGCGTTCGCGGCGGCGAATCGGGATGGAAAGTACGACAAGCTGATCGCCGGCGCGCGGGACTATCTCAAGAAGCTGCAGTGGGACGAATCGGAAGGGTTGTCGAAAGACGACTACAAATACGGCGGCGCGGGATACGGCCGATCGGAACGCCCCGATCTCTCCAACACCGCGTTTCTTCTCGACGCACTCAAGGCGGCGGGTGTCGATGAAGACGACGAGACGATGAAGAAGGTCGTCGTGTTCATTTCGCGGTGCCAGAACCTCGAGTCGGAACACAACACCACGGAATTCGCCTCAAAGATCAACGATGGCGGCTTCTACTACACCCCTGCGGGAGGCGGGAACTCCCAGGCGGGGGCCGACGACAACGGCGGCCTGCGCTCGTACGCCAGCATGACCTACGCCGGCCTCAAGAGCATGATCTACGCCGGCGTCGGTCCCGATGACCCGCGCGTGAAGGCGGCCTTCAAGTGGCTTCAGAAGCATTATTCCCTGAAGGAAAACCCCGGCATGGGGCAGAAGGGTTTGTTTTACTACTACCACACGTTCGCCAAAGCGCTGACGGCCGCGAAGGTCGATCTGATGGTTGACGCCGCCGGCACTTCGCACGACTGGCGCAAGGAACTCGGCGAGCATCTGGTCGGGATCCAGCGGGAAAACGGCAGTTGGATCAACACGGAAGCGGGTTGGCTGGAAGGGGATCCCAATCTCGTGACCGCCTACGGACTGCTGTCGTTGCAGTATTGCGACACACCCAAGTAGCGGCGCTACGATCGGCGACCACCGAAACGCATAGCGAAATACTGAACGCGGTACCCATTGAGACATTTGCCCTCGAGCCCCCTGCCCCCTTGAGGGGCAGGTGAATGAGATCGGAGGCTATCTCTCGGGTGTCCGCACGGGGCGCAGACCCCTTGCCGGCTCGTCCGGCAGGTGAATCAGATCCGCACTCAGGTGCGTGTCGATGGCGTTGGTTCGCATCTCTGCCATGCCAGTCCTGAATCTGTTTGGTGCGTTCAGCCCACTGCACCATCCGCATCAATCGCAGTACCTGAGCGGCGATCTGCTTCACCTGCCACAGGACGTGGCAGGGGTCTGCGTCACGATCGGGGGACGGTAATGGGGACAGGTCCATTGAATGGCCGCTCTGCGAAAATGGCCCCCTGCGAAGCGTCCTGGCACCGCACGAATTGGACCTGTCCCATTTTAACGTCCGGAGCGACTCGCCAACACCGAGTTTCCTGGAAGTGGCGGTATCACGTGCGAGTGAACGCGTCGCGAGCTATACTATGTCCCCAATTCCATGGTTGCATTGGATCCTCTCTTCCGGCCAGCGGCGAACGTTTGACACCTTCGCAGAACCAGCCTGGCCTCGCAGTCAACAGATTGTTCGATTCACCTCGGGGTACCGAATGAAGATTTCACGACCGCAAGTCGCCGCTTTGATCACGGTACTCATTGGTGCCACTCTGGGGGTCGCGCTGGCTCAGCAGAAATCCGATGTGAAGAAGCCGAGCTCTCCGCCCGCCGGTTCACCGGCCGCCACCACGACGATCGACGGCAAGCAGCTCCCCGCTCCCGATCCGAAGTTTGGCGGCGTGATCAAAAACGACGCCCTGCAATCCAAGCCGTGGTGGGCGCCGCGCATCGTGCCCCCCCAGGGCGCGCCCAATGTGCTGCTCATCATTACCGATGACTCGGGGTTCGGTGTGCAGTGGCCTGCGCTACAACAACATTCACTCCACGGCCCTCTGCTCGCCGACCCGGGCCGCGCTCCTGACCGGGCGGAACCATCACTCGGTGGGCTTCGGCGTGATCTCCGAGCAGGCGACGGGATTCCCCGGGTACAACAGCATCATCCCCGAGGACAAAGCGACCATCGGGCGCATGCTCAAGGACAACGGCTACGCCACCGCCTGGTTCGGCAAGAATCACAACACGCCTGCGTTCGCCGCCAGCCAGGTTGGACCGTTCGAAAAATGGCCAAACGGCATGGGTTTCGAGTATTTCTACGGCTTCAACGGGGGCGATGCGAATCAGTGGCAGCCGAATCTCTTTCGCAACCCAAATCGAAAATAGAA
>JAPLOC010001242.1 GCA_026692825.1 Planctomycetota bacterium
GAAATGCAGTTCCGCGTGCGGGCACTCGACGCGATCTCGATTCACGCGGCCCCACCCGCCAGGCGAGTTCCGAACCCACGATTCCAAGCCGTGTTTTGCATCGACACGCGCGAAGAATCCTTTCGGCGCCATCTGGAAGAGGTCTGCCCGCAGGCCGAGACGTTCGCCACAGCGGGCTTTTTCGGTGTTCCGATCTACTACAAGGGAGTTGCCGACGCTCACTACTCGACGCTGTGTCCGATTGTGGTGAAGCCACAACATTGGCTGGTCGAGGATGTGGTCTACACGCAGGAAGAGGTGAATCGCCGACGACAGCGGACCCGCCGGGCGATTGGCAGCGCCCAACAACGCATGACCGAAGGGACGCGCGGCGTCGCCAGTGGGGCGGTGCTGACCGCCGGGCTGGGGGTTTTGGCTTCCATTCCCCTTGTCGCCGGCGTGCTGTTTCCCCGTTTGACGTCGAAGGTGCGGTCCACCGCCGGGCGGTTGATGGAACCCCCCCGAATGACTCGTCTGAGATTGGAACGGACCGATGAAAAGGCGGGGCCGGAGGGGGGGGGAATCGGGTTCAGTCTGGATGAGATGACGTTTTTCGCCGAGAAGACACTTCGGGACATCGGTTTGCTTGATGGATTCGCTCCACTGGTCTTCTTTTTCGGGCATGGATCGTTTTGCCTCAACAATCCCCACAAGTCGGCTTACGACTGCGGTGCCTGTTCGGGTGGAGCTGGAAATCCCAATGCCCGAGCGCTGGCAGCGATGCTCAACGACGTGCGCGTCCGACAAAACCTGAAGGTGCGCGGCATCGAAATCCCGCACACAACAACCTTTATCGGCGGCCTGCACAACACCTGTGCCGACTCACTCACCTATCACGAGCTGGAGATGCTGCCCGCGTTCCAGCGCGAAGCGTTTGAATTCGCCCGCGAGAAACTCGAAGAGACGTGCGAACGCAATGCGCATGAACGGTGCCGGAGATTCCATTCGGCCCCCTTGATCCTGACCCTCCCGGCCGCTCATCGACATGTTGAGAACCGCGCGGTCGATCTGGCACAGACCCGACCCGAGTTCGGGAACGCCACTAACGCAATGTGCATCGTCGGCCGGCGATCGAGAACGCGGGGCCTGTACCTCGATCGACGCAGCTTTCTGATGTCGTACGACCCGACGCAGGACGACGCCGACTATACCGTTCTCGGACGCACACTCGGCGCGGTGGTCTTCGTCTGTTCGGGAATCAATTTGCAGTACAACTTTTCGTACATCGACTCGCCGGGATGGGGCAGCGGGACAAAACTGCCGCACAACATCACTTCACTGCTGGGGGTGATGGACGGGGCGGCCAGCGATCTGCGGACGGGGCTTCCGTGGCAGGGGGTGGAAATCCACGAGCCGATGCGCTGCCTGTTCGTCATTGAGGCCCCTCCCGAGGCGCTGTCCAAGATCATGGGAAGAAACCCAGTCGTCCGGCGGTTGATCGCCAACGGCTGGGTGCAGCTCTCTGCTGTCCCCCGATTCCAACCAGATCCTGGTGTATCGCAACGGTCAGTTCGAACCGTATACGCCCAGGTCGACGCGGTTGCCGACGACTCCCAATTCGTACGCCTGGTACCACGGCCACCGCGAACACTTGCCGTTCGCCGTCCTGGATCCCGGCAGCGATGCGTCCGACGCGGGGAAAGGAGGTGCGGCATGACTCTCGAAGGAATCTTCACCTTACTGGGAATGATCGTCGTCCTGGCCCCCGCCGTCCTGCTGATCATACTGGGCGTGTCGTCGCTCGTCGGTTGGAAACTGACGGAAGAGGGAATCAGTCGGAGCGCGCAGGTCACAATTTGGATGGGACTAATCGCGGCGATCGCTGTTCTGACGTTGATGCTGACCACGGGCCAGAGGCATGTGCAGGTTCTTGCGGGCGACTGGGTGGTGATTCCCCACTACCACTTCGCCGTCAAGCTGATGTTCGATCGGCTCTCGGTACCATTTGTGATTCTGGCGTTTTTGTTGTGCGGCACGATTGGCGCATTCGCGACGCGGTACATGCACAATGAGCCCGGGTTCAACCGGTTTTTCGTACTCTTTTCAATGTTCCTCCTGGGGATCATTGTCGCGGCGCTCGCGGGAACGATTGAGACCCTGTTCGCAGGCTGGGAACTGGTCGGACTCTCCTCCGCCATGCTGGTGGCGTTTTATCACGAACGTCCCGCTCCCGTGAAAAACGGACTGCACGTCTGGACTGTGTACCGCGTGTCGGACGCGGCGTTGCTCCTGGCTTCGGTCGTGTTACATCACCTGAACAGCCATGGAGACTTTGACAAATTAACGATGGGTGAAGCGAACTGGCCCTATGGAACTGCCGCGCTGGAACCGGGATGGGCAACTCTGGCAGGTTTGCTGCTGGTGGTCGCGGCGGCAGGCAAGTCGGCGCTGATCCCGTTCTCCGGCTGGTTGCCCCGGGCGATGGAAGGTCCGACTCCCTCCAGTGCCGTCTTTTATGGTGCGCTGTCGGTGCATCTTGGTGCTTACTTGTTGCTGCGGGTCAGTCCGCTGCTTGAAGCGGCTCCGGGCGTTTGCGCAGTGATTGTCGTTCTGGGATTGTCGTCATCGGCCGTCGCCTCGCTGATCATGAAAGTGCAGACCGACATCAAGTCGCAACTGTCGTTCGCATCATTGACGCAGGTGGGGATCATCGTCACAGAAATTGGTTTGTCGGGTCTCCTCGTCCATTTCGGTTCCGATGTCGATCTGCCGTTTGGTATTACTCTCGCCCGGATTGGGGTCTGGTTCCGTTACGTCGCCTTGCTGCACATTCTTGGACATGCCTGCTGGCGGACGTTGCAATTCCTGATAGCTCCGACGTTTCTCTATGACCACAAGGTGCTGGAAAACGCGATCGGGGGGCACGAGGTGCCGCAAGCGCGTGGTTGGGAACGCTGGATTCCGCATGCCTCTCGCGCAAAGTTCTACCGCTTCGCATTGGAGCGTGGATTTTTGGATGAATGGATGATTCGCCTCGTTGTATCCCCCGTGCGGGGGTTCTTTGAGAGGTGCGACCGTTGGGAACGCGGGATGATCGAGGAGGTCGGTGGTACGCCGCTGCCGTCGACTGAGCATGCGAAAGCCGAATGGTCTTCCGTGCTGAAGGAGAATTCATGAACGAGACCATCTGGTTGGCGCTCTCGATCGCAATCCCCCTGTTGGGGGCGGTCGCGGTCAGCCGTTTGTCAGATCCTGGGATCGCCCGTCGCGCGGCGTTAGTCGTCAATTCGCTGGCGTTGTTCGCCGCGCTGATCGCCTGGGGATTGTTTGAGTTCGCGGGCGGCCCTCTGGCTGAGATTGGATCGCCAGAGTGGCCCGGTGCCTGGCTGTCGGTTGATCGCCTGAGCGCTCCGCTCGGTTCGTTGTCGGCCCTGCTGTTTCTGGTGACCACACTGGTCACATTGCGAACAAAAATCCGGCGATTTTCGTTCTCGGCGACTCTAGTTGCTGAGGCGATCACTCTCGCGACACTCGCCTGCCGGGAGCCTTGGGGGGTTGTCACCCTGCTTTCGCTGGGAACGATCATCCCATGGCTGGAACTGCGATCCCGCAAGCAGCCGGTCCGGATGTATGTGCTGCACATGGGGGCGTTCGTCGTTCTCATGGTCTTGGGCCAGATGCTGGAAGACTACGAGGGGGAAAACCGGTTTATCCAGTGGTGGGCAAGCATTCCGCTGCTGCTCGCGGTTCTCATCCGCAGCGGCACCGCACCGTTTCATATGTGGGTCACCGACCTGTTCGAACGTTCGTCGTTCGGCGGGGCGCTGCTCTATATGACACCGATGCTGGGGGCCTACGCCGTTGTACGTCTGGTGGTTCCCGTGTCGCCCGACTGGGTTCTCCGCTGGATCGCGCTGCTGTCACTTGTCACTGTGTTCTACACGGCGGGACTTGCGACGGTGCAGCGCGAGGCGCGGCGATTTTTCTGCTGTCTGTTCCTCAGTCATTCGGCACTGGTCCTTGTGGGACTGGAACTGATGACCCCCCTGGGGCTGACCGGCGCTCTGTGCATCTGGATCTCAGTCGGACTCAGTCTGGCCGGCTTTGGTCTCACGTTGCGGGCGGTCGAATCGCGGCGTGGCCGGCTGTAC
>JAPLOC010001243.1 GCA_026692825.1 Planctomycetota bacterium
GGACGACGGATGAAATTCAGCCGGGCGGTCTTTCTGGCCAACGCCGACAGGCAGAAAATGGTGGTCGACTGGCAGTCGGTACTCGGCGCGACGATCCTTGAAGGGACCGAACCGTCGGCCAGTGATGGAACCGCGCTCGTGGTGACGTCAGTCGGGGATGTGTTTCAGCTCAACGCGTCGAAAATCGGCCGGGGTGGAGTGGAACTCCAGCCGACCACGACACTGGCGGTGGATGACAAGACGACGACTCCCATCGGCGCGGCCCGAATGAAAGATGGGCGGGTCGCGGTCTGGTCGGCGGGCGAGTCGCCCAAGCTGTGGATTGTCAGCAATGAAGCGGCCCCCCGCGAGACGAAACTCGATCTCCCGCTGCAGACCGCGCCGGCCCGTCTGGCGGACGGACTGGTGTTGCCTTTGCCGGGCCGGTTGCGCTTGGCGGCCCGAAACGCGAATGCGGCACCGGCGCAAGAGTGGACCGCGCCGGTTCAGGCGGGGGCCGCTCCGGTCTGGAAGGGGATCGCCGCCGTCAACGACACCTCGCTCGTGGCGCTGGACGGAACCGGTCGCCTGATGCTGGTGCAGTTGCGTTCCAATCCCAAGCCCCATCTGGCCGAGGTCAGTAAATGGGACGCGGGGCAGCCGGTGGACGTTCCGCTGGCAATCGCCGGCGACCGCGCGATTGTCGCCACATCCAACGGGCGGGTGTTCGCTCTCGACACTCAATCGCTGGAGCCGGTTGGTCAGTTTGACCTGCCTCGACCGGCGGCCCGCTCCGCCGTCGTTATCGGAAGTCGCGTCTTGATCGATTCGGGACGTGAAGTTCTGGTCTGTCTCGATTCCGCCACCCAAATGAACAAGGAGGAATCGAGACCGAGGGGCGTCTGATTCTGGCGCGGGATGATGGCGTCGTTCAGGCGGTCGATCCCGCGTCGGGTCAGGTGCGCGGTCTGGTGCAACTCCACGAGCGGCTCGCTTTCGGTCCCCGGATTTGGGGAGACCGCCTGGTGATCGGAACGCTGGATGGAACGCTGTTGTCGATGCCACTGAAGGGTGGCGAACTCGCCCGTCTGGGAGACACGCCATGATTCGGGCTTCAACACGGTCTTGGCAAACAGTTCTTCCCACAGCGATCGTGCTCACGTTGGGGGCGTGGTTCAATCCGGGCGGCGGTCCGACGCTCCGCGCTCAGGAGAATCCCCCGGTTGAAAATGCCTCGGGTGACGATCTTCCTCCGACCTCCGACGCCGACAGCGACGAACTGACCGATCTTCCGAAATTTGAGTCCCTGACGAAGCCCGGATTTGAAGAGTTGATGTCCGGTCCCGCGGTCGACTGGATCCTGGTCAATCAGGAACGGGTTCTCCGGGTCGAGCCTGTCGTTCCGCGGCCGCGCACGGTCGAGCAGATCAACGAGCAGGTGAAGAAGTTGATCCCTCGTTCCGGGCAGACCGAAACGGAAGCGGCCAAAAAGAAGCGGCTGGCGTTGTTTCAGCTTCCGGTCACTCTGCTGGAGGGTGAAGA
>JAPLOC010001244.1:0-4893 GCA_026692825.1 Planctomycetota bacterium
AAGTCACCGGGGCCGGCAGGGTCACCTGGGGCAGATTCACTGGCAGCACGAACACCGGAAACGCGAGTCCTTCACCGGGAATCTCGGCGAACGTCAGGACAGTTTGAAAGCCATTTCCGACCGTTAACGTTTCATGCAGCGAAAGGGGAGTCGTGACGGCGGGTTGATGTAGGCCGGTCAATGAAATCTGGAAGAAGTCGTACAGCGTGACTGTGATTGGAATCGGTTTGGAACTGTCGGTTTTATCAGGATTGGAATTATAGAAATGCTGGAACTGGAAACTGGTCGGATCGCCAAAGAACTGCTGCGTTTTGGTCCCGTCGTGCCAGTCAATCACCACGATGTATCCGTGGCCGTGAGGATCACCGATTTGACCGGAGACGGTCGCGATTGCGTTGTGGACCAGTGGCGCATCCACATAAAGGAGTGACGGGGAAAGAACGGGAACGACGCCATACACCGGTCCATCCCCCAGTCCGGGAACAAACCCCAACCCGGGAACAACAGCATCAGGGGGGACGAATCCCGGCCCCGCTTTGAGTTGCACATTCGAACCGAAATCCACCATCTGCTGTGCGACGCCGATAATCTGCCCCGCATTCTCGACTTCTATATCGAATTCCGCACCGGAATCGCGCAGTACGAGATTCTTTCCCGCTTGCAGAAAGACGCTGCCGTTTCCTCCAACCGCGAGAATCGGGGCCATGGTCAGCAGATCGCTTCCAGTCTTGGCGTCGCCGTCGGATGTGAGGCTGATGTTGCCCCCACCAATGGTTTTGACCTGGCTGAGAATCGAGAGTTTCTTCGCATTGTCGACTGCGATCCCGCCGCCACTGTTCGTGAGACCAACCAGGCCCTCGACGATTCCCACCGTGAGGCCGGCCCCCGTGTTGTTGAAGATGTCGATCTCTCCACCGTCCGTATTGGTGGCGGCGACCAGGTCGACCGCGGTTTCCAGCCGACCGTTGGGACCGGTCGAACCAATGCCTCCCGACGAACGCATTTGCAATGATTTCGCCCGGATATCAATCCCATCCCCTCCCTTGCCGTCGACAATTCCGCCCGCCAGGCTCTGCAACGCGACGGTCTGGGACGACTCGACATTCTCAATGACCAGGGGGCCGGCCGAGACGACCCGCACATTCCCCGCATGATTCCGCACACCGGGGAATTCACCGGACCCCTCGCCGGCCGAACCCAGAGTGAGCGGATTCGCCGAGACACCGCGCACGACAATCTCGCCCGAAGCGAAATTCTCGGCGGCAAGTCGCCCCGCGTCGACTTGCAACGGAGCGACCGGGTCACCGATACCCTGTTGTGCCACAAGCGCCACGCGACCGCCGGTGACGTTGGGCACGCCGTCGGGCCCGGCGCGATGGATCGCGCCGGAATCGGTGCGAATCGCCGCGGAATTGGTGGTCTTCACGCTGGCGACCGTGATGTCGCCATCGGTCCGCAACAGAACATCGCCTGTCCCGGCGTCGATTCGGGATCCGGTCGCCATCTGGATCACGCTGCCCGACGAACCCGGTAGCGCGTCGGCGGTGATGGAGATCGGTCCTTGTGTCGAAACGAGCGCTCCAGCGGCCCCAAACGTGACATTGCGTCCGGCCGTCAGCAGCAGTGGTGCGGTCGTGCTGGACAGGAGACCGTCGACTCGCGTGTCGGCCCCCGTAATGAGCGACGTGCGCAAGCCCCCGATGTCGACAGTCTCGCTCGTGGCGATGTGGATTCCCCCCTGATTCGCCAGTGAGCCGACCGTCACCAATCCGCTCGTGCCGGTGATGTGGTTGAGATCGTCCCGACTCAGTGTGAAGTCGGCCGAAATGTCACCGATGCCGATCGATTCCGCCGCCTGGAGCGGGTTGAGGAACACGTTCCCTGCGCCGGCGGAGAGGTGGCCCGGGATGTCGACGTCGGCCGCGGTGAATTCGATCTCATGTCCGAAAGTCCCCGCCGATTCGACAATGAGTGTCCCCTCGGTCACGACGCGGAGATCACCCGCGCGATTTTGAACCCCGGGCAGCCCACCAGCGGCACCGAGAGTCAGGGAATCGGTGGATACGCCATGAATGTCGATCCCACCGGTGGTCGTGTTGTCAGCCGCGAGACGTCGAACGGCGATCTCCAGCGCGTCGCCACTGGTCCCGATTCCGCCCGCCGCTCTCAGGACCAGTTCATTCGCGCGAATGTCAGGGCCGGCACCCGAGTGTCCGTCGAAAATCCCCCCCGTGAGGCTCTGCAACGAGACCTGCATCGGGGCCTCGACGTTTTCGATGATCAGATCACCCAGGGTGGTGACGTGCGTATCGCCGACGAGATTGCGAACCCCCGGCAGACCGCCCGCCGATCCGAGTGTGAGTGAATCGGACGAGACTCCGCGGATCTCGATGCCGCCGGTGGTTGTGTTCTCGGCGGCGAGACGGCGGACCGATGTTTCGAGCGCGTCGGTCGCCAAACCGATGCCACCGGTCGACCGCAACACCAGCTCGTTGGCGACAATGTCGGGCGAATCCCCCGCTTTGCCGTCAAGAATTCCCCCCGCGAGGGTTTGCAGCGAAACCTGAGAGAAAGATTCGACGTATTCGACAATCAGCGTTCCGGCTGTCACCACATGGGTGTCCCCCGCCAGGTTGCGCACCCCGTCCAGTCCGTTGACCGCCCCCAGGGTGAGTGACTCGGTCGATACACCGCGAATCTCGATTCGGCCGGCGGTCGAGTTCTCGGCGGCGACCCTCCGCACGTCGATTTCGAGCGCGTCGACGGCGGTTCCAATTCCACTCGATGAACGCAAAGCCAAACTCGTCGCGCGGATGTCAGCGGCGCCTCCCGCCTGACCATCGAAAATGCCTCCCGCAGTGCTTTCAAGGGAGACCAGTGTCGGGGATTCAACGTTTTGAATGATCAAATCACCCCGGTTGACCACATGGACCTCCCCGGCGAGATTGCGGACTCCCGACAGTCCTCCCGTTGGTCCCAATATGAGTGTTGTGGAGGCGACACCGCGGATTTCAATTCTGCCCGATGTGGTATTTTCTGCCGCGAGGAGGCGCACTTCGGTTTCGAGGGGAGATGAGGTGTCTCCGATGCCGCGCGCCGCACGTAGGGTCGCCGTGTCGGCGGTGATGTTGGCCTCGCCCGACGGACCAACATGTGTGATCGCCCCCGAGCGGCTTAGAATCGACGCTGTGTGCGTGGTCAGAATCTTCGCGAGCTCGACATTGCCGTCGGCGTCGACGGTCACGTCCCCGGTCCCGCCGTCAATTTTTGAGCCGGCGTCCATGAAGAATCCCCCACCCAGATTTCCCGGGAGAGCGTCGGCGGTCAGTGTGATGGGGCCATTCGTCGAAACAAGCGCCCCCGTCGGGGCGAAGCGAATGTTTTTGCCAGCGGTCAACAGCAAGGGAGCGGTGGTGCTGGACAATTGACCGTTGACTGTCGCGTCTCCGCCTGTGATCAACGCCGTCCGCAGTCCCCCCAGCGCCACGGACTCGGTCGTGCCGATCCGCATGCCGCCGGTATTTGCCAGCGAGCCGACCGTGACCAGGCCCGACGTGCCGACGATGTGACCGAATTCGGCTTGGCTTAGGGAGAAGTCGGCGGTCGTGTCGCCAATCCCGATCACTTCCGGAGGACAAGACGGATTCAGGAAGACATTGCCATCTCCCGCAGTGAGCAGCCCGCTTAAGTCGACGTCGGCGGCGGTGATACTGATTTCATGATCGGTCGAGTCAATTGTTGCGCCCGGCGACAGCACAAAACTGCCGACACAATCCAAATCGGTGTCGGCGAAAAACGACAATGGTCCTGCGGTTGTCTTCGCTCCCGCCTGCATGAAGATTCCATCACTCGCACTGACTGAGAGTTCACGGAACGAACTGCCAGTTCCCCGAAACGTGACTGCTCGAGTGTCCGCCAGCGCGAGGATTTCGACCCGCTGGACGCCCGAACTCGCGGTGGAAGTCACTCCATCGACGGCGACATTTCCGTTCGAGAACCCGCCAAACACCAGTGTAACCGCGGTCGTTCGCTGAAACTCCGCCAAGTCAAACCGCCAGTCGCCGGCAGCGTTGCCGATGCCCATCGTGCGATTCCCCGACGACCGCAAGGTCGCGGTCCCCGCCACTGAAAACGCACCTTGCAGATCGATATCGGACGAAATCAAGAGTGCCGACTGACCCGCGACATCGACTCGACCTTTTGCCACCAGTGGCCCGACGCCATCATTGTTGCGGTCCGCGTTGATGGTGAGGTCACCCGCGGTCGCCAGTCGATCGTCTAGAGTCACTCCGGAATTCGCCAACAGTTGCAACGTTCCAGCCCCCAGCAGTCCCCCGGTGGCGGCACCAAGCCGCATCGCGCCCCCCGCGCTGACCACGACACCGTTGGCGAACGTGATCCGATCGTCGCCGTCCGGCATGGCGTCGGAATCACCGTTGAGCGTCAAGTCGCCCGTGTCGGTACTGAGATTCGATGACACGCCAATACCGGCATCGGCGAGAACATTGAGGGACTGAAACGTACTTGAGCCGCCAGTGAACTCAACACGTCGATCATCGCCGGTCGCGTTCAGACGGACGAGTCCGATATGTGAGGACTGGGTGCGGGAGACAGCCCCGACAGTGATGTTGCCGTTGTTGGCGTCACCGATTTCCAGCTCCGCCATCACCAGATTGTTGATTTCGCCCGGAGAGAGTGACCAATCGCCCGTGGCGGTCCCCAGCGCCATCGTTCGGCCACTATGTGTCAGGAGTGTGGTTTTTTCTGTGCCACTGTTGATTCCCGACCCAAGATTCACGTCGGTCGAGATCACCGTGACCGAATGGTTGTTGCTATTGAGCGTACTTCCCCCCCGTGCCGATTTGAAACGTTCCCGGTCCGGTCCGATCCGTG
>JAPLOC010001244.1:4927-6604 GCA_026692825.1 Planctomycetota bacterium
CGCCCCCCTTGAGGTTCAGGTTTCCCGATGCGGAGATTTTTTGAATTGACGAACTCAAACTCAGAGTTCCCGCCGCCGACAGTGTTCTGGCTCCCTCCAACTGAATTGGGTTGACGCCTGCGAATGCCCCAAACGAGGTGAAGTCCAAATTTCCGACAGTTGCTGTCACGTCGGCACTGATAAGGATCGTTCGCCTGCTGTCCACCAACAGACGTGTGAACTCGCTGGCGGCTCCCTGGAAATGAATCATGGAATCAACGAGCAGGGTTGGTCCGGACAATTGCCAGTGGTCAATATTCCCCCCCGCCCCCTTGACCCCATCCAGGGTCGCGTACCCGATCCGCTGGAGAGTTTGCCTTGCAGATCGATATCCGACGACGTGACAGAGACATCTCCGCCGGTTGTTGCCATGATCGCGCCGGCCAAGACCCGCAACAATCCGGGGCCACTCGTGTCCGCGTCCGCGTCGGCGGTCACGCTTCCGTCGACTGTCAAGTCGGCTCCGATCTGGATCCCGTCATTCGCGGTCAGCGACAGATTTCCACTGGCGGTCATCTTGGAATTCAGTTGAATCTGACGGTCCGCCAACAAACTGACAACTCCCGCCCCGACGATTCCCCCGGTCGGCGCGGTCAGTTGAATCGCCCCGTTGCGCGCTGTGAGAGTGACCCCGGCTGCGATCACGATCTGGTCATGTCCTGATAGCGATCCGTCCGCCGCCTGGTTCGCGTCGCCGTCGAGAATCAAATTTCCATTTCGCGTCGTCAAATCGGAATCAATACGGATTCCCGCGTCGGCGTGGGCGGTAAGTGAAGT
Organism: Planctomycetota bacterium; assembly: GCA_026692825.1. Taxonomy (GTDB): domain Bacteria; phylum Planctomycetota; class Planctomycetia; order Planctomycetales; family Planctomycetaceae; genus UBA10511. The sequence goes on from JAPLOC010001244.1 coordinate 5,744, forward strand.
GAAAGTGTTTGTCCCTCCCGTGAATTCAAGGTGTTGACCATTTCCGGTCGCTCGCAGTTGCACCGCCCCTTTCGTGGTGCTGTTGGGCAGCGAATCAACCCGAATGTCCCCTGACTGAGCATCACCCAATATCAGGGTCGCGGTCGTGATCAAGCCATATTCGGCCGACGACAGTGACCAGTCCGCGACCGCGTTTCCTAATCCCATCGACCGGCCGCGATCGGTCAATAATGTGACTGACGCGGTACCGGTGTTGATTGTCGAGCTCAGAACGATGTCCGAGGCGATCACAGTCAAGGAGTGATCGTTGGTGACAAGCGAATTCCCACCCGACGTGAGTTGAAACACTCCCGCGCCATCGCGGTCCGCGTCGGCGTCGATCTGGAAACTACCGCCCGCCGAGACCCTTCCCGACAGCACGACTCCCGTTCCCGCACGCAGAATCACGTCGCCTGTGGTGGACATTGTGGGAGAATTGGAAATCGCGAGTTTTCCCGCCGCAGAGATCGCCCGCGCGCCGACCAACTGAATCGGATTGGGGCCAGCCAATGCGCCCGTCGAAGTCCATTCCAAATCACCGGTCGTGGTCTTGACGTCGGCACTGGCGACAATACCACCGCGCGCGTTGACCAGGAGTCCTCGAAACTCGCTGGACTGACCCTGAAAGACAACCTGGGGGGTGCCAGTGGCCGCCTGCCCCAGCAGTTGCCAATGAGAGACCCCATTCCCCGCACCCAAAACTCCGTCGGCGGTGATCGCACCATTGGTTGTGCCCCCCACGATCAAATCGACCGCGATGATCCGACTGATTTCGCCATTGTCGAGTGTCCAGTCACCAACCGCCTGCCCTAAGCCGATTGT
>JAPLOC010001244.1:6653-7495 GCA_026692825.1 Planctomycetota bacterium
ATGAGCGTCGTCGTACCCGCGCTGCTGGACAGTCCCCCCTGAAGGTCGATGTCGGCGGACGTCACCGTAATCGCCCCCCCCGTCGTCGACACGATCGCCCCTGGCAAGACCTGAAACGTCCCCACTCCATCCAGATTCTTGTCCGCGTTCACAGTCAGAGTGCCATTCGCCGTCAGATTCGCTCCGAGTCGGATTCCATCGTTCGCGCTCAGGGAGACGTTTCCTGCCGCCGTCGTTTTCGAATCGATTTGGATCTGATTTCCCGCGGTCAATACGACGTTGCTGGCACCAACGATTTTTCCGCCCGTCGACGTGAGTTGAATCGAGTTGTTGGTCGAGGTCAGTTCGGCACCGGCTGCGATCTGGATTTCCCCTCCCGCCGCGACTGTGATGGCCCCCCCCGTCGACACGATCGACCTCGCGGCGGCGATTGTGCCGGTCGCTTCGAGTTGGATCGCGCCGGTCGCCGACGTGAGGGATCCCGCGCTGATGTTCGCCGAACCATTGCGGCCGGTCACCACCCCGCTGGCTGTGGCGGAGACGCCGGCCTGGAGTACCAGTTTGCCAGTCCCTTGTGTCCGAATGGTGTTCGCGGTGTTTTGAAAGAGGATTCCGCCGTTTGCCAAGTCCCCCTGTGACGCATCGTTTCGCGTTTGCAGAGTCAGGCTGACGTTGCTCCGCATTCGGAGAACCCCGTCGGTCGTCAAGTTGGCGAGTACGATCTGATCCGTCGCCTGAATCAGCACGTTTGATTGCGCCGCTTCCAGTGCCGTTTCCGAGATCGTGAACGCTCCCGTTGGAACGTCACCGAACAGAATCGCATTCGCCGGATCGCCTGGGTT
>JAPLOC010001244.1:7522-8729 GCA_026692825.1 Planctomycetota bacterium
GTTCCCTGCGAACCACGCAGGTCCGCCGACCCGCGATAGAGAACGGTTGCCTCGCTTGAGACCTCGGCGAATCCCCCGGCACCGCCGACACCGACGGCGGAGATTGTCCCAGAGAACCCGGTCAATTCCCGCGACCAGATGACCACCGTACCCCCGGCCCCAATCGCCCCCGTGCCATCGGCGCGCAGGACCGCGTCCGAAGCGATCCAGACGCGATCCGCAGTCGTGAAGTCGCCGGGAGTCCCATGGAGGTCACCACCAACGCGGATTGTCCCTCCCGAACCCGCTCCGGAAACATCGATCAACGCTCCATCCTGAATCGAGACCCGTGTCGCGAACAAGTCAACCCGTCCACCACTCCCGGATTCGCCGACGGACGTCAGTTCGATCCGACCCGACACCGTCACCAACGAATCGTCACCACCGAAGACGGCAACGGAATCTCCGTTGCCGACGATTTCGCCCGCGATGTCCGTGCGATGCGCGTGAATTGCGAGATCCCCAGTTCCGAGTTCCATCCGCCCCTGTATCGCCAGCGATTTGGAATCGAGTTTGAGATCGACATTTCCCCCGGATTGCCAATTTTCCACGTGGAGCTGGTCACTCGCCCCCTGAAGGTCAATCCGCAACTGCGACGACGGGGTCTGAAAGTTGAATTGTCGTCCGTCGGACAGGCCAATTCGGCCTGTCGCGGGAGTCTCCATTGAATTCAGGGAAACCGTTTGTCCGACGACGTCGCTCGAAAAACTCCGCGATGTCGCCGCGAGTCGGTCATCCACCCGATCCACACTTCCACCGAACTGAATTGTGAACGATTGCGACGGCCCGGAAACCGCAATCCGCCCCCCCTGTTCGGACCATTCGGTTGCGATTGAATTTGCGGAACCAGCCGCCAGAGTCAACGAGTCTCCGTGCCCGACACCTCCCTCAAACCCCACGACACCCGTCAGTGAACCGGTTCCGTGGAAGAGGTCGACGGTCAGTGACTCGGCGTCTTCGTTCCCGACGACTTTCAAGGACTTGAACGCGTCGGCTTTCGTTTCAAAAACCTTTTCGCCGTTCACCTGGATTTCGAGTTTGTCGCCACTGGCGGTATGGGCCACCCCGACCTGGTACGAATCGGCCTGTCCGTCCGCCTTTCCGGCCTGCAGCACGATATTGCCAGCAGATTCGGTGACCGCCCCGGTGAACCCCGCCGGAACCCCGT
>JAPLOC010001245.1 GCA_026692825.1 Planctomycetota bacterium
AGCAGATGACTTCCTCGTTCGAGTACAGACGGGTTTTCGGGTGGGAATTGCCGGCACTGTAATACATGCGATAGATGTCGCCATCGCGGAAGATCGTGGCAATCCCGCTGACGTTGCCCTCCCACGGTTCGTCGTGTGTCAGCGAGATCTCGCGCGGCGTCGGTCGATGGAGCACCAGGCGCGCGCCGTCCTGCAGGGTGTCAATCAAGTACCGATCGACGAACAGTTCGCGCCGCGAATCGATGTCAATCGGCTTCATTCCCCCCCCGGGTCGTCGGCGCGAACGACCGTGATCACCACGAGCATGACGGTGAAGGTCAGGAGTCTGGCAGGGAATTGTGCAGTGCTCATTTGGATTGCTTGCGTTTCAGAGGTGGTAGATCGTCGTGTGACAGGAATGTGCCGCGAATCCAGGGGATGCCGTAGCCGCCGCCATGACCTTCGGCCACGGATGACGAGTCGTCGGTATAGTTGACCACAAAGATGCGGCCGTCCTCGAGTTCCACCCAGCCCGAATACCCCTGCTCGTAGCCGTTGGCGCTCGCTTCGACTTCGACGATGTGGTCGAGCTGATATTGATCCGGGAAGCGATCGTCGCCTGCTTTCCACGACGTCACTCGCCGGCCGATGTTCTTGTGGGGATCGTCGGCAATCGCCTCGACCGAACGCCAGATGCTATATCCGGAGACTTCCGAAACGAGGTCGGTCGGCTTCACGTAGAACCAGTTGGTGCTGTCGGCCACTTCATTTCCGAAAGCGAGGCTGTACCTGGGAATCACCACAGGCAGCCAGCTCGAGATTTGTTCGAGCCTGTCAAGTCCCTTGTCCGTTTCCCAGACGAACCGGCCATCGATCGACAACGTCATCTTCCCGCGGCGGCTCTGGATCCTGATGGTCGGGAAAGAGCCGCAGGACGCCGGCGAACGGGACAACCACGCTCGCCGCACGCCCGGTGTTGGCGAGCACCTTGACCTCGAAGGTCAGGTCCAGTGTCGATTCTGGCGACTCCAGTGACGGCCAGAAGTACTTTGTGAATTGTCCGCGGGCGCCGTCGGTGTCGATATGCAGGGCTCCGTCACGGAGGCCCACCGAGCGGCGATCGTTGAAGTGAGCACCGACGGGCTGCGGACCTGTTGGATCGTCGACATCACCGATCCACGCCCACAGCGAAGCTCGTCCCACCCCCGAACGAAACGTGTTCATGACCCGCCCGTCGGAAAGGATGTCGGCGCAATTTCGCCCGACGATCGGGAACGGGAGGTCTCGCCACTTCCAGGTCTTGCCCGCATCGTGGGATTCAAACCGTGCGCCCGGCCGGGCCGCATTACTGTCGCGCGCATAGCTGACAAGGTGTCCCGGCGCGATCTCGACTGTACTCGGCTCACTGAGTATGTGCGGCGGCGAGGCAAGCGGCCCTGACAAGAACGACCACGTCTGGCCGTTGTCGGTCGAGCGATAGAAGTCCAGACGCTCCGTGTCCCCGCGAATGCCCTTGCGCATGCCCGGAATCCAGGCGTAGCAGGAAGTCGACAGGAGCCACGAGCCGTCGCTCAATTCCAGAAACCGATCGGGTACGTAGCACTCGTTGCTGCCACCCGCCAATTTGGGACTGAAGCTCTCCAGCTTGTCCCACGTCTTGCCCTCATCGGCACTGCGCCAGACGTCGACCCGGTC
>JAPLOC010001246.1:0-738 GCA_026692825.1 Planctomycetota bacterium
CCCTGCGAAAAGTCGTAACCCATATACGAATCATCCTGACGCTCGCCCAATTTCATCTGCATCGATTCGAAAATCGCTCCCAGCAGAATGAACGTCCCCAGACCCATGAGCATCGTGCTTTTCAAAAACAGCATCGCGACCAGCGACACAATCACCCCCGCACCCACCGCGACCCGAAACGCCCACTCCTGGGCGGCGGAGGGGGAATGACGGCCCGCGAGGACCGCCCGGAGCATCCGTCCGCCGTCAAGCGGCAGGGCCGGCAGCAGGTTCGCCAGCAACAACACCCAATTGATCGCGAAAATCACCTCGCAGACTTCGGCGGCGCGGAATCCCCGATCCGCCAGAACTACCGGATCCACCGGAATTCCTGCGGTCGGATTCAAAATTCCCGGCCAAGTGGAACCATACAGCGCGATGACCGGCAACGTGATGGTACAGATCACGAGGTTGACCAGTGGCCCCGCCGCCGCCACCAGAAAATCCACCTTGGGAATCGACGTCGATTCCACCGCCGCCAACCCCCCCAGCGGCCACAACAGGATTTCGTCGGACCTCAAACCCAGCGAACGGGCCGCCCAGACGTGACCGATCTCATGCAGCAGCACCGAGACACACAGACATGCCCCGACCAGGATCGCGGTGGGAACATGGTACTGCACCTGGACCAGCAGCCAGACCAGAATCAGTGGCATGAACCAACTGACCCGCAACTGCACTCCCGCATATCGGCCACAC
>JAPLOC010001246.1:795-3008 GCA_026692825.1 Planctomycetota bacterium
ACACGGGAATGACCACAGAAAGAGCGAAGATCTGTTGAGCATGGCGAGCCGGGAAAACAATGTCGAGTGAAACCCCCGCGCGGCTGCGACGGAAATCACCCGGTACGATCCGAATTCTAACACTCGTCCAGGCAAGCGGCAAACACGGATTCCGAACTGCGAATCGCCTACGCCAACAGCTCGCGAACAACCTGGCCGTGAACATCGGTCAGGCGGTAATCGCGTCCCTGAAACCGGAAGGTCAATCGGGTGTGGTCGATTCCGAGCGACGCCATGATTGTCGCTTGCACGTCGTGGATATGGACTGGATTCTCCACGATGTTGTAACTGTAGTCGTCGGTCGCGCCGTGGACCACTCCCCCCTTGAATCCCCCGCCCGCGAACCACATGCAGAAATTCCGGCCGTGATGGTCCCGGCCGTAATCGTCCTTCACCCCCCCCTGCCCATAGACTGTCCGGCCAAATTCGCCCCCCCAGATTACCAGCGTATCATCCAGCATTCCCCGCTGTTTGAGGTCGGCGATCAACGCGGCCTGCGGCTGGTCGACGTCCTTGCACTGCTTCGGCATGTTGGTCGCCAGGCCACCATGCTGGTCCCACCCGCGATGGTAAAGCTGCACGAATCGCACTCCCCGCTCGACCAGTCGCCGGGCCAGGAGGCAATTCGCCGCGAACGTTCCCGGCTTGCGGACATCATCCCCATACAGATTCAAAACCGATTCCGGTTCACTGGCCACGTTGGTCAGTTCGGGGACGGAGGTCTGCATCCGAAACGCCAATTCGTACTGGGCGATTCGCGTCGCGATTTCCGGGTCGCCCGTTTGTGTGAGCCGGTTGCGATTAAGGCCGGCGAGCGTGTCGAGCATCTGGCGGCGCAGATCACGGTCGACGCCGGGTGGATCCGACAGAAACAGCACGGGATCCCCCTGACTGCGCAGTTTGACCCCTTGGTAACTCGAAGGCAAAAAGCCACTCCCCCAGAGCCGTTCCAGCAATCCCTGATTGGCGTCGGCCCCCGAGCCGTGCGAGATCATGACCACAAACGCGGGGAGATCGTCTGCCTCGGCTCCCAGACCGTACGAGGCCCACGCGCCAATCGAAGGTCGGCCGGGCTGCTGAGAGCCGGTCTGAATGAAGGTGATCGCCGGGTCGTGGTTGATCGCCTCCGTATGGACCGACCGGACCACGCACAAGTCGTCGATGATCTTTCCCGTGTGCGGCAACAGTTCGCTCACCCAGGTGCCGGACGCGCCCTGCTGCTGAAACCCGAATTTGGACGCGATCACGGGAAAGCTCGCCTGACCCGAGGTCATTCCGGTCAGCCGCTGCCCTTTGCGGATCGACTCGGGGAGTTCCGAGCCATGAAGTTCTTTAAGCTGTGGCTTGTAGTCGAACAATTCGAGCTGCGACGGGCCACCCGACTGAAACAGATAGATGACTCGCTTCGCCCGGCGGGCGAAATGGGGCAAGCCGGGCAGGCCGGCGACTCCCGCTTGAACCGATGAATCTCGCCCCAGAAGTTGAGACAGGGCGGCCAACCCGACACCGCCCGCCGACCGGCCCAAAAAGTGACGTCGGGAAACTGCGTCGCAGGGGTCAACGGGTGGGAACATGAGGCGGGAATCAAGCGGCGGGAACGGTTTCGGGGAGAGCTGTGACGTTATCATCGTGGATGAGGTGACTGTGAGGCAAGTCGAACACCCTCGTCGCCCCATGTGGCGGACGGCGTTCCTACGACGCCGCGGTCTGGACATCTTCGGCAGAGACAAGTGGAGACAGATTGAAACACCGCATCGGAAACGCAGGTTGCGCGACGTTGGCGTCAAACGACGGATCACGCTGACCGACCTAACCGCCGGCTGCGCCGTCGGGCGCGACGCCGCAGGAGCGTCGTCGCGACATGTGGCGGACGGCGTTCCTACGACGCCGAAACGCTGGCTCGCAAGAACGTGGTCCACGTCGCAAATCCAGCGGATTGGCAACCCCTGGGTGCTATCGGGTATGCTCAACCTGCGTGAGCTGCCGGATTCTTGGTTCACATACTTCCGCTGGAACACCTCGCTGGAATGTCGGATTTGCCACTGTTGCCATTGACTGACCTGCCTGATCCAGGGCTGCGGCCGGAAACGCCGCTGCCGGAGGCGGTCGCGCGCATGGTGCGGGCACGACTTGCCGGCGTGGAATCGGCGTTCCGAACGGCAGTGGAGTCGACC
>JAPLOC010001247.1 GCA_026692825.1 Planctomycetota bacterium
CCCGTCGGTTGCTCAACCCGAGTGACGTGAAGTGAATCGCCGGAACGCACGGGGCGGGGGCCAGTGACCACATCGGGCGGGCGTCGCAGGCGGCGGACCAGCGGCCGCCACAGGAATCCCAACCGCAGCGCGTCGAGAGCCTTCGCGCCGAAATCACGAAGTCCCCGACGGCGAAAAAACCGCCATTCGGTCGCCTGGTCGATCACATAGAAAAAGACCGGCGTCAGAAAGACACCAAACAAAGTGACACCCAACATTCCGCTGAAGACGGCCGTCCCCAGCGTGCGGCGCATCTCGGCCCCCGCTCCTTTCGCGATCACCAGGGGCAACACCCCCAAAATGAACGCGAACGAGGTCATCATGATCGGCCGTAACCGCAACTCGCAGGCATGGAGCGTCGCCGTTCTGCGGTCGGCACCGGCGTCCCGCCTCAGTTTTGCGAATTCGACAATCAGAATCGCGTTCTTGCACGCGAGTCCCACCAGAACCACAAACCCCACTTGTGTGAAAATGTTGATATCCATGCCGGCGAACCGGATTCCGATGATCGAACAGAGTAAACACATCGGCACGACCAAAATCACCGCCAATGGCAGCGACCAGCTTTCATACTGAGCCGCCAGGACCAGAAAGACCAACAGCACCGCGAGAATGAACGCGTAGGTCGCGGTGTCCCCCGCGGCGAGCTGAAACAGTGCCAGCTCGGTCCACTCGGCTCGCATCGATTGCAACAACTGACCGTCCGAAACTTCCTCGAGCTTGTTGATCGCCTGCCCCGAACTCGTTCCCGGGGCCGCGTCGGCATTGATGGCGGCGGCCGAGTAGAGGTTGTACCGCAGCAACATCACCGGACCACTCACCTCGGACACCGAAAGCACCGAGCCGAGCGGCACCATTTCTCCCTCGCGGTTCCGCAGTTTCAACCGCTGGATGTCGGCGATCTGCATGCGAAACTTCGCGTCGGCCTGAACGTTGACCTGCCAGGTTCGTCCAAACCGGTTGAAGTCGTTGATATACAGCGATCCAAAGCAAATCTGCAGCGTCGAGAAGACGTCACTCATCGAGACCCCCATCGTCTTGACGGCGGTGCGGTCGATCTCCAGTGACAACCAGGTGGTGTCCGCCCGGAAACTCGTGAACACGCCGTTGAGATCCGGCGTCTCGTTGCCATCCTGAACAATCGCCTGACTCACCTTTTGCAACGCCGCCAGTCCAAAGTTCCCCCGATCTTCCACAATCAGTTTGATTCCTCCCGCCGTCCCCAGCCCGTCGATCGGTGGTGCCCCCAGCACATTGACAACGGCGTTCGCCTGCTGCTCTCGGCACAATTCCCGCAACTCACTGGCGATGACGTCGGCCGACCGTCCCGATGTCACGCGCTCGGCGAAATCGTCGAGCATCACGTACAGCGTGCCAAAGTTGGAAGCGTTCGATGACAACAGGGCCGACGTCCCCGCGACGGCCAGAGTGTGTTTCACCCCTCGGACTTCACCGGCCAACGCCTCCAGTTCACGCATCACGCCGGCGGTCCGGTCGACCGCGGAGGAATCGGGAAGCCGCACATCGACGAGCAGATACCCCTTGTCTTGTTGAGGTATAAACCCCGTCGGAGTCGAGACGAACAACTGATGCGTGTACGCGACCAGACCGACGTAGACCAGCAACACCAGAACCGCGACACGCAACAATCCGCGAACGAGCAGAACGTAGCCTCCGGTCAAAGCCTGGAATCCGCGGTTAAACACCGCGAACGACCACGACAGCAATCGGTCGCAGAGCGAGCCGGCCAACCAGCCGACAATCAAACCCACCACGCCAACTCCCAATTTGATCCACGGGAGCTGGTGTGCCGGGAATTGGGCGAGTGCCGTTGGATTCACATGAGAGATCACTTCAAGACCGAATCGCCACGCCAGAAATCCCGCGAGCAATCCGAAGATCGGACGGGGGAGAACGCCACCGTGCCCGACTTCGCGGGGCTTCAGCAGGATGACCGCCAGCGCGGGACTGAGCGTCAACGAGTTGAACGCCGAGATCACCGTGGAAATCGCGATGGTCAGCGCGAACTGGCGAAAGAACTCGCCGACGATGCCCGAGATGAACGCGCAGGGAACAAACACCGCCGACAGCACCAGCCCGACCGCGACGACCGGGCCGGCGACTTCCGACATCGCCTGGACGGCGGCGGCCCGAGGGGCGAGGCCATCTTCAATATGGCGTTCGATCGCCTCGACCACGACAATCGCGTCGTCCACGACAATTCCAATCGCCAGCACCAGTCCAAACAGCGTCAGGGTATTGAGACTGAATCCGCAGGCGACCATGGCGGCGAAGGTTCCCACAATGGCGACAGGAACGGCGACCAGGGGAATGATCGCCGCCCGCCATCCTTGCAAAAACACCAGGACGACAATCGCCACCAGAATCACCGCGTCGCGGAGTGCGATAAAGACTTCATCGACCGATTCCTGAATGAACGGCGTGGTGTCGTAAACAATGGCGTAATCGAGTCCTTCGGGAAATCGCGTCTTGAGTTCGTCCATCCGGGTCCGCACGTCGCGAGCTGTGTCGAGAGCGTTGGTTCCCGGCAACTGGTAAATCGACAGCGCCACGGTGGGACGGCTGTCGAGTGTGCAGACCTGATCGTAGGCGAGCGCCCCGAGTTCAATCCGCGACACATCCCGCAGCCGCACCAACCGGCCCTCGCGGTCGGATCGCAAAATCATGTCGCCGAACTGTTCCTGGTCGCTCAATCGCCCCAGAGTGTTCATCGTGTACTGAAATACTTGGCCGGAATCGACGGGGGGTTGGCCGATCTGGCCGGCGGCGACTTGCGCGTTCTGCTGCTCGACCGCCAGCACGATATCGCTGGCGGTCAGATGTCGTACCGCCATACGGTCGGGATCGAGCCAGACCCGCATGCTGTAATCCCGCTGTCCGAGAAACGAGATGTCCCCCACGCCGTGCAGTCGCGACAGTTCATCACGCAATTGAATGGTGGCGTAGTTACTGAGGTAGAGATTGTCGCGGGAAGCGTCCGGAGAAAACAGATTGACGATCATCAACACGTTGGGGGACTTCTTCTTCACCGTGACACCGCGCCGGCGGACCAGCTCGGGCAGAATCGGCTGCGCCAGCGCGACCCGATTTTGCACCATCACCTGGGCGAGGTTGAGGTCCGTTCCCGGACGAAACGTGACCGTTAAACGGTAGGTGCCGTCGTTGGTGCATTGCGACGCCATGTAGACCATCGACTCGACCCCATTGACCTGCTGCTCAATGGGGGCGGCGACCGTGTCCGCAACCACCTGCGCGTTCGCGCCGGGATAGACCGCCGACACTTCCACCGTCGGCGGAGTGATGTCGGGGTACTGCGTCACCGGCAGCACGAACAGTCCGACCGTTCCCGCCAGCGTGATGACGATGGAGAGTACGGCGGCGAAGATCGGGCGATCGATGAAGAAGCGGAAAAACATGGAGAAGTCGCGAAGTGTCGTTGGGGGGAGAGTGACGTGTGTTCTGGCCCAGTGGGGCGGGGACGATCACAGTCCTCGTGTCGCGTGCCTGCGGAATGGGGAACTTACTGGCTCGATTTCATTCCAGGGAGGGCGTTGCC
>JAPLOC010001248.1:0-3804 GCA_026692825.1 Planctomycetota bacterium
GGAGCATGATCTCGCTGATCCAGACGGAATACGGATCACGAGACAATCGCCAGGGCAACGGCCGGGCCACACGACGGTACCAGGCGCGGAGCCGCCGGCGCAATGCCCCCACCCTGGCGAGCGGGGTGGCGTCAGCCCCCTGCCGCATCCTGCGATCGCTCACTCCACCTTCGCCGACAGCGTCACCAGTTTCTGATTCGCACCCAATTCGACACGGACCGGAATCTTCCACGCCAGCGTCTTCAGCTTGCACAATCCACCCGTCCCCCCCCGGCAATAGCCCAAGGTGACCGTCACCTGAATCTCACCCTGGGTGGCGTCCTTCGCCAGCGGGAGCTTCAGCAGAACGCGGTTCTTATCCGGGACCGCTTCCGCTTCCTGTTTTCCATTGAGCGCTTCGGCGGCGATCAGCGTGGACTCCCCCACCGCTTTCACTCGATACGTCGGCGTGAGTTCCGGATTCAGTTTGTATCCTTCGGGCAACTCGAGATTGAGTTCCAACTCCAGGTCACCGGCGGCGTCCACCGTCTGAGGTTCGACTTCCGTCGCCTTGACCTCGTCGGGTTTCACGGCCGATTTTGGGGGATTGGGTGGGGTGAGTCCCGCGATTTCCAGGGTGGCACTCTTCCCACTCGTCAGATCAATCTTGCGGATCTTGTGGTTGTTTGTGTCGGCGACGTACAACGTGTCGCCTGCGATCGCCAACCCGGCCGGCTCCGAGAATTGCAGCGGCTTGTCCCCCGCGCCCGGTTTGCCGTCGCCATACAGGGTCTCGGTCTCTCCCGACTTGGGATCGATCACCTTGATTTTGTGATTGTAGCTGTCGGCGACATACAGTTTGCCGGCGCTGTAAGCGATACCCAACGGATGCTGGAATCGGGCCGCGTCTCCCGTTCCATCTTTGTCGCCAAACGCGAACAGGCTCTGTCCCCCGGGCAGATCCGACGTCCCAGCGACCGTTGTCACCTTCCCTTCGCCCGACATCGGAACGCGTCGAATCGAAGAACCTTCGCTGTCAACCACGTACAGCGATTTTCCATCGCTGGCCAAACCGGAGGGTTGCGCGAACGCGCTGATCCGGGGCATATCGCCCGGGTCGAGATCGACTCCTCCCTCACCGCCTGGCACCCGCAACGCGCCGTTGGTCACATCCTCGCGTCCCGAGCCGGCGTAGGGTTGAACCGTTTCCTTTTCGAGATCGTAGGTCCATAACTGATGCGGGCCCGCCATCGCGATGAACAGCTTGTTCCCTTGGAGGTGCAGATCCCACGGACTGTTCAAGGCGATTTTCAGTCCCGGACCGCCCTTAAATCGTTCGTGCCCCTGGGTTCCGGTTCCCGCCAGCGTCGTCACTAGCTTCTCTTTGAGGTCGACTTTGCGAATCGAGTGATTCTCGGTGTCGGCGATATATAGTGTTTCGCCATCCAGTGCCATCCCCTGTGGATGATCGAACGTCGCCTTGTCGATTGCGCCGTCGTCACGGCCGATCGCGCCGGTTCCAATGGTTGACAGCAGTTTGCCGGCGAGCGAAGCGACCACAATGCGGTTGTGATTGCTGTCGGAAATAAACAGCCGTTTCCCCGTCGCGTCGGCGAGCACCTTGCCCGGGAACTTGAGTGGCCCGCTCGCCAGCTTGGACCGTTCGAGCGAGAAGTTGACTGGCGTTTCATCCAGCGTTCCTTTCGCGCGATGGTAGGCGACCAGTTTTTCGATCACGGTGTCGAGCAGTTCGCGCTGTCCTTCGCCTGAGATGTAGCCGCAGTAGAATCCTTCGGGATCGATCAGCACCAGTGTGGGCCAACTACGGACACCGAACTTCCGCCAGACCGTCATCTCGTTGTCATTGATCACCGGGTGTTCGATCTCGTAGCGGACAATCGCCCGGCGGATGTTCTCGGTTTCTTTCTCGTTTTCAAACTTCGCCGAGTGAACCCCCACGACCACCAGTTCCTTCGGGTACTTTTGTTCGAGGAACTTGAGGTCGGGCAGAATGTGCATGCAGTTGATACAGCAGAACGTCCAGAAATCGAGCAGTACGACTTTCCCCTTGAGATCCTTCATGCTGATCTCGCCGGCGCAGTTCAGCCACCCGGCTCCCCCTTCGAGATCGGGAGCTTTGAAGCGGTTGGGAAACGGATTCTCGGGGATTCTCGGATTCTTCTTCGCGGGATCCTTATCGTCGGCGTCGTCGGTGTCAGCCGCCTTATCGGCGTCGTTCTTGTCGTCCACCGACTGCGAGGCCGGGTCCGTCTGGTCCGCGTCTTTGTCGGCGTCTTGCGCGTGAATCGGGGTGAAGCCCGCGAGACTGACCGAGATCACGGCAATTAACAGGCAGGCAACCGTCCGTAGACCGCGCCAAGAACCGGACGCGTGCCCTTCGAGATTGTGATGGTGAGTGGCGGGAGAAACGTCGGGTTGCAGACTCATCGAAGATCACTCCGTGACGGTGGGCCAATCGTGAAATCCTGAGGATCAGCCAATGCTGATCCGAAGATACCAGACCGGTCTGGGAGTCGAAAGGGGGCAGGGACAGGGGGCTTACGCCGCCCCGCTCGCCTCGGAATTTTGGCGGGAGTGATTTTTTCCACCCGGGTCTGCAACCGCAGCAGGTCGTCATAGCGGGCCGACTTGCGGTATTTGCATTCCAGACTGACCACCACCATAAAGAGGCCCGCCTCCTCCATCGCGCGGTAGTTCCCGCCCTGCGCACGCAGCAGTTCCGTCCGTCCCAGTTCGAAATAGACGAAGTAGTTCGCGTGATGCAGGAAACCCATCGCGTCGGTTTCGCTGTAGCGGACTCGGATTTCAATCTCGTGTTCGGTCATGATTTGAACCGGTGTGATCAAACCAACGCGCCGGTTTCCAGGCGAGTGCTTCCGTCCGGGGATGACGCGTCTCTCGCGTCGGCCGGCAGGGACTCATCCGATCCGAATTCGGCGATCTCTTCCACTGTCCGACATCCGGCGGCACGCTCGTTCACGTCGTACGTGCGATCCCCCGGTTCGCCACCGCCCGCCAGTTGCTGGTCGTTGTCGAGCGCGAGTTGATACAGCCTCCGCCCCGCCGACGTCGGGTAATGCCCGTCAACGCACGCCTGACACAACGACGACGCCGGCTTCCCGACACATTCCGCCAGATCCGCGACCGGAAGGTACTTCAGACTGTCCGCCCCCAGTTCCAGCGCCATCTGGGCTTCAATTTCGGGGGTGAGCGGTCCGCCGTTCAGGAACTTTGGAGCGAACAGCTCTTTGATTGTCGACATGTCGATGCCGTAGAAGCACGGTGCGACGATTGGCGGGCAGGCGACCCGCACATGCACCTCTTTCGCGCCACCACGCGTCTTGAGCTGCTTGATCAACGCCCGCATCGTGGTCGACCGTACGATCGTGTCTTCGACCAGAATCACCTTCTTCCCCCGCAACACCTCGGGGACCGGCGTGTACTTCGTTCGCGCCTTGTCGGCCCGATTCTTCCGTCCTTCAATAAACGTGCGGCCTACGTAGCGGTTCCGCATCAGCCCCTCCAGACACGGAACCTTCAGCTCGAACGCCATCGCGTCCGCCGACGCTTTCGCCGTGTCGGGAACCGGGACGACGATTGTGTCGGCGTCCAATTCCACCGTTTCCCGGGCGGCGAGCTTCTGGCCCAAAGCCTTCCGCGCCAGATAGACGTTGCGATCGTCCAGCGTACTCGCCACGTTGGCGAAATAGATCCACTCGAAAAAACAATGCGCGGTCTGCGGAGTGGGGGCGAATCGCGAAATCTCGAACTTGCCGTTCGTGATTGTGATCGCATGCCCCGGTG
>JAPLOC010001248.1:3848-5269 GCA_026692825.1 Planctomycetota bacterium
AACCCAGATTCGACAGCGCGACGCTCTCGCTGGCGGCGGCGAACAAAGGCCCTTCCATCGCCCAGCACATGGGGCGGATCCCCAGCGGATCCCGCGCCACGAACATGTCCCCCACCGCGTTCAAATAGACAATGTTGTACGCGCCGTCGAACTTTCGGCTCAGTACCGTCAGCATATCGACCATGGAGGGCCGACGATCGCCCGACAGTTCCAGGCAGATCGAGTGCATGAGAATCTCGGTGTCGTTCTCCCGCGCCAGATGAAACTCGTTTCGCGACAGAATCTCTTCACGCAACTCGGGAAAATTCGCCAACTGCCCGTTGAAGCCGAAACTGAACCACTTTCCTTTTTCGATGTGGTGCCGTTCGAACGGCTGGGCGTAGCTGCGGTCGTCTTTGCCGCAGGTGGCGTAGCGCACATGCCCGATCGCCGCGAAGCCGGCGTATTCGTTCATCAGCCGGCTGAATTCGTCCGGCCGATTCATGTGGAACACCTCCGCGACCGTCCCGACTTCCTTGTAGGTGTCGATCAACTGGTTGCGGGCGGGGTTGTAGGTAGTGATTCCCGCCGCCAATTGTCCCCGATTCTGAATGTCGATCAGCATCCGGGGGACGAGGCGACTGGCGGAATTCGGGTTGTCGTCGGGCAGCAGGGGGCTGACGTCGCGGTTCGGCCAATGGTAGACCGCAACAACCCCGCACTCATGATTCAACTCGGACATTCGCGCGCACCCTGGGCGACTTTTCACATGGTCGACGGACAAACTTCATCATAGCGACCGGCGGACGGGGAACCAACCGCGCATTCGCCTCAATCGCGAGTTCTGGGAAACTGTCTTCCTGGGAGGATTCGGAATTTCAAAAAAACCTCGGCTGACACAAAACCCCTTCCCGAATATCATCTGACCCCATGGATACGAATCACTCGACAGCCCGGCGCGATGTCGTCGCGGGGGCGCGCACGATTGTCGTCAAGGTCGGCACGAACGTGCTGTCGAAAGACGACGACACCCTCGACGAAGATCGGCTCGATTCACTCGCCTCACAAATGCACCTGGTTCGCCAGTCGGGCAGGCAGGTGGTGCTGGTCTCCAGCGGCGCGATCGGCGCGGGAATTGGCCTGTTGGGCCTGGAGAAACGTCCCGACGATCTCCCCCACCTGCAGGCGGCGGCCGCTGTCGGGCAGGCGCACCTCATCCGCCGATATGACGACTGCCTCAACAAATACGGCTATCGGGCCGCGCAGTTGCTGCTGACGGCGAACGACTTTCGGCACCGAGGCCGATACCTCAACGTGCGAAACACGCTGCGCACTCTGTTTGAATACAACACGATTCCGATCGTGAATGAAAACGACACCGTCAGCGTGAAGGAAATCCAGTTTGGCGACAACGATCGTCTGGCGGCGCTGGTCGCGAACCT
>JAPLOC010001249.1 GCA_026692825.1 Planctomycetota bacterium
GGGGGCAGGAAGCGATCACCACGACGTAAGGCAGGGGATTCGCGCCGAACCGCCACGACCGGTGCCCCCAATCCGCACCTATCGTGGCGGCGTGAGAGTGACGGGGCCGCATAGTCACCGACGGCATGGAGTTCCTGGAACTCGTCAGCACGCCACGCGAACGCGAGGGCTTGGATTGGAATCCAAAGCGGCCCCCGGCTGGTAGAGACGTTAAATCCTTCGCCAGCGACCCAATCCCCCTGGTTTCGCGCGGTTTCCAGGAATCTCCCGACCGCGACGCGATACGTCTCGGCGGAATCCGGAACCTCGCCGCAATTTGCGCATTTGTTCGGTGACTTTTCAATTTCGTCCCAGGCGGCCAGCGCGGCTTGCAAATAGAGTTCTGGCGCGGAGGAATCGCGTAAACCATCTGCCACCGCCGCCTGTTGAAGCAGATCGTGCGCCGGGCTGGAGGAACCCACACGCAAAGCCGGCACCGGCGGCGGAGACCAATGGAGCCGACTCCCAGGCGAGATGCAGCCCGCCAGACCGATAAGAAGACCGGCCAGAACCAGTTTGAGAGATGTGAGTCGACGTCTCATCGGATTAAAGTCATCTCAGTTGGTACGAGCGGTTCGCCCGTTGGAATCGGCAGATTGGTATCGGCGGACGGAAACCTCCGCCGTTTCAAAAACTCGCGCCGGCGGTCCAGTCTCTCAATCCCACCAAAACCGTCGCCACCTGGTGTACAACGTCTCCATCTCGCCTTTCCGCGATCCGACTTCGACCGCCAGCAGGCACGTCCCGCGGGCCGATCCGACAGCGCAGGTGGAAGTTGGGAATGGACCTCCCGGGGCGTTCTCGTCACGCGGTACGAAAAACGCCAAGTGGCAGGCCGAACCGGGAATGTGGGGTGACTTGGTTCCGTGCGGTGCCGCGCGAGGGGGGCCGGTGTGTCGGGGTTCCAGGCTGCTCAAACTCGTCGTGACGTTCGGAACCACCGCCGAGTCGAAGTTGCGTTGCCGAGCGCGACGACAGGACGTCGAGATTGCCGGAACGACAACCGGGAACGGGGAAGTCGGCAGATCAGAATCAGAGCCAGGGGGCGGCTGGATACGCGCGGACAAGCGAACCGGCCGCTGGCGCGACTCCGCCGGTGCGCGAGGGGACGTAACCGGAACCGACCTAATGGCCTGGTCTCGCAACCGGGCCACCGCCAGTTACGTTCCGCAGAAAGTCCGGTAATCGCCGTCGTTCTCAGGAGGTGCCAGATACTGCTCGACGTCCGGCGTCGCGTCAAACGGCGACGCCAGCGCCGCCAGCAGGCGGTGGAGGACCGACAAATCGTCGCGCTCTTCCGCAGCGACCAGCGCCTCCTCCACCCGATGATTGCGTGGAATGACGGCGGGGTTGACGGTTCGCATCAATTCATGAATCCGAGTCAGTGGCTCCTGTTCACGACTCAGGCGAAGCTGCCATCGCGCATGCCACGCGCGGAACTCGGGTTCGTGGCAGCCGCCTGTCGTTGGGGGTGACGGAGACGCGAGCGTTCGGAAGGTTGTCGTGAAATCGGCTTTGGTCGACTCCATCCAATCCAACAACGCCTGAATCAATTCGACATCGTCTGCCTCTTCCGTCTGCAAGCCCAGCTTTTTGCGCATCCCCGCGTGCCAGTACCGCTCAAACAGGGCTGGGTGTTCGCCGAGCGCGTCGTTGGCGAGGGCGATTGCCTGTTGTCGATCGGGATCGAGAATCGGCACGAGGCTCTCGGCGAATCTCGCGAGATTCCATTGACCGATGGCTGGCTGATTTCCGTAGGCGTAGCGGCCATTACGGTCAATGGAACTGAACACCGTCCCCAGGCGGTAACTGTTCATAAAGGCGCAGGGGCCGTAATCGATTGTCTCGCCCGAGATTGCCACGTTGTCGGTGTTCATCACGCCGTGGACGAATCCGATCAGTTGCCACCGTGCGATGAGTGCGGCCTGACGGTCCATGACCGCGCGGAAGAACTCGAAAACCTTGTTGGGAACGTCGGCCAGTTCCGGATAATGTCGGTCGATGGCGAAATCGACCAGCAGTCGCAGCGTCACTTCATCCCGCCGCGCTCCCAGGTATTCGAACGTCCCGACGCGCAGATGACTGGCGGCGACCCGGGTCAATACCGCCCCCGGTAACGCCATCAATCTGTGGACCATTTCGCCCGTCGTTGCGACCGCCAGACTGCGCGTGGTGGGAATGCCCAGAGCGGCCATCGCTTCGCTGATGATGTACTCACGCAGCATCGGCCCGAGCGCGGCACGACCGTCGCCATTCCGCGAGTAGCGCGTCGGTCCCGATCCCTTGAATTGAATGTCCACGAGCCGGCCGGCAGGAGTGCGATGCTCACCCAACAGGATGGCGCGGCCGTCACCGAGCATGGTGAATCCGCCGTACTGGTGTCCACAGTAGGCTTGTGCGATGGGGAGGGAACCGGCTGGCAGATCCTGGCCAGTGAACAGTTTGGCGGCGGCTTCCGACGACAGCGTGCGAAAATCGAGTCCAAGCTGTTCCGCCAGCGCGTGGTTCAGGATCGACACCTTGGGGGCTTTGACCACCGCTGGCCGAGCGGGTGCGAAGAGAACTTCGGGCAGCCGCGTGTAGGTGTTGTCGAATTGCCACCCTGCGATGCTGCTGGCGGTGGACTGTTCGGTTGAGCCTGTCATTGTGTTCCTCGGGAAGGCATTTGTGGGAACAAAGTATAGTCGCCTTGAGTCAGAACGGTGACATTGACGACGATACGCTCAGACTGTGACAGTCGAACTGCCGCAACCGATGACGGTGAAGTTGAGTCGGGTCAAGGAGTAGCGACGGGGGGCTGCTTCGCCAGTTCGGAAAACTCTTCAAACGCGGTCGCCGGGTTATAACCCGTGTCGTGCGCGACCGCTCCGAAAACCAGGCGGAACTGTTCGCCTTTGCGAGCCGTGACCACGCTTTTGGCCCCTTGTTTCATCGCTTCGCGTCCAAAGGGGTTGGCGACGAAGACACCGTAGTCCCGGTTGTGCCACCAGCTCTCGCGGAAGTTCCCGGTGCCACCCATCAGCGTGAGTCCCGCCCGACGTCCCTCGACCGTGCCCGAATAGTCGCACCACGCGGCCGGCTGGCCCCACGTTTTCGCCGCTGTCGTTCTGCCTGTCGAACTGGTCAGGAGGCCCCCGTTCTTTTCGGTGAACGGCGTCGCCACCCGGGCTCCAAATCCCATTTCTTCCTGATCGCCAAACACGAGATCTCCGGCGACGGCTGTGAATTCCGCATCCCAGAGGATGATCCACGCCCCCAGCCGGTCGGCGAGGGTGATCCGGTTGATGAGCCGGCCCAGCGACTTTCCGTCGGGCGTCAACAATTCCGATTCCGTCGCGAACGTCGCGCGACCCGGTCCCACGGCCGGTTCTTCCACAAACCGGCGATGTTCCACACGGCCCTTGTTTCGCCAGAAATCGACGCCGTTGATGTCGCCAAACCCCAGCCAGATCCCCGGGTGCATCGTGTCGTGATCGGTCGCGTCACTCCCATCGTCGGGAGGATGGTTGCGGGTGACCCGTGTTCCCCCCGGCGCGTGGACATTCGCGAAGTGCGGTCGCAGGATCTTCTCGTCGCGAA
>JAPLOC010001250.1 GCA_026692825.1 Planctomycetota bacterium
GGATTGACGATTCCGCGCCGACGATGAGGATTTTGCCCACGGCTTCGTCTTCGAGTTCTCCCAGAGGCATCCCGTGTTCCTTGAGGAACCGGATGAGATGCTCACGGGGAATTCGCCGGTCCTGCGAACCGGGAATCCGGTATCCGCGCAATCGGCCCGAATCGAACCACTTGCTGACGGTGCGGGGGGCGACTTTGCAGATCTTAGCTACTTGTCCAGTAGTAAAGATCGTCTTCATGGCGGGCTCTCCAGTGACTTGTCAGTCGGTACGGCAGAGGGATGCGGGCCCTCTGGAGAATCGGTTCTACCGTGCTGATCGGCGGTCCTTGCCATATGGTCCTCCTGGCGAGTCAGCGCGGCTCTGGGTCGAATCGATTCTCTAGGTGGTGGAAGACGGCTGTTGGTTTTTCGCCTCAGCGGTCTGTCGCCAAACGTGGCGGTAAAACAAGCAGACACACGACCATTCAACTTTCCTGCACGCGTTTCCATTCCAGACTTCGCTCGAACTCGCATGCGGTGCGCGAGTTCTATTGGAAACCCGGTTTGGGACGGCGGGGGGAAACCGCGGACGCATCCGCGTCTCTTCCGCCAATCTCGGAAAAGACGCCGCCACGTCGCTCGATTTCCTCATCGCGGATGCTGAAGACCTGACGGACGCCGAACGCAACGGTTGCAGGACGTGGTTGCGTTCCTGATGGCTTTTCAGGTCCAAACATCTAACACAGTTTTTCGAACCGAGACTGGTATTGACTTTAATCGCTTTGGTTCCGACTGCCGTGGTACTGCGGGAGTTCCGACAAATGAGGGTCGTCGGACCGGCGGAGATTGCCGGTCGCGCGCGAGTTTGCCGGTGGATGAGACTTTATTCGGAAAAATCCGGGGAAAAATGCGATTTCGGCTTCAGGGAACCTGTGCCGGGTGGAGGGGAATTCCGCAGTCCACCGTTTGCAACGCGTGGCGGTTCGCCTTACAGTGAAACCGATCCCCCGAACCGTCCCAGCCACTCCGGACGTCTCATCCGAACCGCATGCACATCCCTGATGGATTCCTCAGCCCCGCCGTCTGCGTGGGGACGGGTACAATCGCCGCCGGCACGCTGGCCGTCGCGTTCCGGAAGCTCGACGCCACGCTGGCGAGCCGCACGGTCCCCCTCACCGGAATGGTCGCATCCCTGATTTTCGCGGGTCAAATGGTCAATTTCCCGATCGGATTGCCTGTCTCGGGCCACCTGATCGGAGGGACACTGGCTGCGATTCTGCTCGGACCGTGGGGTGGATGTGTGGCACTCGCGCTCGTGCTGTTTGTCCAGATGGCCCTGTTCTCGGATGGGGGCTGGCTGGCGTACGGTGCCAACGTCTTCAACATGGGGGTGGTCGGCTCGCTGGGGGGTTACGCCCTGTACCACGCCGTACGCAGTCGTATCGCCGGGCCACGGGGTGTCCTGTTGGGGGGGATGCTGGCCGGCTGGGGGAGCGTGATGGCCGCCGCCGCCTGTTTTTGTTTGGAATTCTGGCTGTCGCATCCCGCGGGCGAATTCGATTTGCGACAAATCTGGATGCTGATGGCGAGTTTTCACAGTTTGATTGGAGTCGGCGAAGCACTGATCACCGGGATGATCCTCAGTGTGGTGCTGGTCCACCGCCCGGAACTGGTCGCCGCCCAGGGAACTTCGACAAATCCGGCGAGAATTGGCCGATTTGTGTGGACTGGCGTGGTGGCCGCGCTAATTGTCGCCGCCTTCGCCGCCCCGTTCGCATCAGAATATGGAGATGGGCTGGAAGCGGTCGCGGAAGAAGCGGGTTTCGCCTCTCGTGCCACGGAGTCCACTGGCCCCTTGCTGAACGATTACCCGGGGACGGATCCCGAATCACCTCTCTGGGGCAAGGTGGCGACCGCGATGGCGGGGCTACTGGGGACAACGGTGGTCTTGCTGCTGGGATGGGGCCTGTGCCAGACGCTGCCCCGTTCGCTGACGCCCCGCGAGGATGTTCATGCGGGCTGACTTTCTTGACCGGTACGCGCGGGGGAACACGGTTTTCCATCGCCTCGATCCCCGAACCAAACTGCTGCTGGTGTTGCTGTTCGTCGTCGGCGTGTTGCTGACCCCGGTGGGGGCTTGGCCCGTGTTCGGTTGCCTCGCCTGTGGTGTCTACGCGGCTCTTGTGATCGCCGAGATTCCCACCAAATACATTCTCCAGCGAATCGGCCTGCTGCTACCGCCGGTGTTGGGACTGGCACTGTCGGCCCCGATTTCGCGCGGCTTTCAGGGGGGATGGGAATTGGCCGCCACGATCACTTGCCGCAGTCTCCTGACGTTCAGCGCGGGGCTATGGCTGGTGAATACCACACCGTTCGAAACGCTGCTGGGGGCGATGGCGCGGCTCGGGTTGCCGAACCGATTTGTCGAGCTGCTGGCGTTCATGTATCGCTACACGTTTGTGGTGTTCGACGAACTCGCCCGGATGCGGACGGGGCAGCGGTCGCGAACGTTTTCGAAGCCCGGCCTGTTCGCGTCGTGGATCTCGAACGCGTCGCTGTTGGGAATGCTGCTGATTCGTTCGCTGAACCGTGCCGAGCGAATTCATGGAGCGATGTGTTCCCGAGGCTGGACCGGTCGAATGCCGGAGCCATCGTGACGTCCTCTGCCGTCACGGCATCGGCCCAGCCGACCCATTCGCGGGCGACAATCTTGAAGGTCGACCGGCTGAGTTACCGATACTCTTCCGGACAGTGGGCATTGGCCGACGTGTCGTTCGAAATCGGACTACGCGAAGTCGTGGGACTGGTCGGTCCGAATGGAGCTGGCAAAACCACGTTGCTGATGCACCTCAATGGCTTGCTGTTTGGTGTTCAGCGGCCGATGGGACAGTCGGCGGTGCCTGGAGTCGCCCCTGCGGCACCGGCCGCAATCGCGTCTGGCTCTCAGGGAAAAACGGGCGGGGCTGTCGAGGTCTTGGGACTACCGGTCTCTCCCGCGACCGCGCCGGAAGTCCGCCGAATCGTCGGATTGATGTTTCAGGATCCCGACGACCAGCTCTTCTGCCCGACGGTGGGGGACGACGTGGCGTTTGGACCGAAAAACCTGGGGTTTCCGAAGGACGAGGTCCGGCGACGGGTCGCCGAGGCGCTGGCGGGTGTCGGCCTGACCGGATTTGAAGAGCGGTCGCCATTGCAACTGAGTTTTGGCGAACGCAAGCGGGTCTGTCTGGCGGGGGTTCTGGCCTGTGATCCCGACCTGCTGGCGCTCGATGAACCGTCGAGTAATCTCGACCCGCGTTCACGATGTGGGTTGATTGAAATTCTCCGCTCGTGTCGCGCGGCACAGCTCATCGCGACGCACGATCTGGAGATGATTCTCGATCTCTGCACACGGGTTCTGGTCCTGGACGGCGGCCGCATCCAAGCCGACGGCCCGGCGTTCGAGATTCTCTCGGACGAACACCTGATGCGGACTCATGGCTTGGAAGTCCCCCTGAGTATTCAGTTGGGGGGACGGAAATCGACGTGCGGAGGACGGCCCTGAACTCATGGAACGCATTGGCCATTCCTTGAAAACCTAACT
>JAPLOC010001251.1 GCA_026692825.1 Planctomycetota bacterium
AATCACCGAACTGACCGCCGACGCGCTCAAGAAACAGCAGCAACTGGAAGCGAAGTTGCTGGCCGAGGAAACACGGCGAAAGTCGACCGAAAAAGAACGCGACGCGGCGAAGACGGAGGTCGCGAAACTCGAGGGGGATCTCAAGGTATCGCGCCAGATTGAAGCGACTCTCACTCAGAAGAAGACGGAACTTGAGAACAAACTGACAGCGGAAACGAAACAACGGACGACCGCAGAGGGGGAGCGGGATGCTGAGCGCACGCAAAAAGGGAAAGCCCAGGCGGAGTTGGCCGCCACCAAGGTCGAACTTGACGCAGCGAAAAAGGACTTGGAGACCAAGGACAAGCACGTGGCGGCCGCCGACCTGGATGTGGCGAACTGGAAGAATCACGCCGAAGAGAGTGCGAAGCAGTTTAAGGAACTGCAAGCAGCGAAAATCCCGACACCGCCGGGACCGCGAACGGGAAGCGATTCTGGGACGGTGCAAACCCAGATTGCCGAGGGTAAAGTGGCAGGGGATCGCGATCTTCACTTCATGTTGCCATGGCTGGGTGGATTCGCGGCGTGGGGAGCTATTAGCGGACCTATTGTTTACATTTCGATCAACCGCGCGCGACGTCGTTCTCGCGAGCTTGGGAGAAAAAGGGGAACATAGCGCGTTCTCGACTTGGAGACTCGCTTCAGCTACGAAGCGAGGATGGCACGGACTGCTCGAGCCGCGGTTGGTGGCATGATCGCCATCCCTGGACTTCTGTTGAAGTTACGGCGATTCCATCGCCGAATTCGGACGGCGTGTTCTACCACAGGCTTTCATTCTCTACTAAAGTGCGTCGCAGGACCCGAAAGTGGTACCGTTTTGCGCTGCGATTGACAGTTTTTTGCAACACGTGTAGAAGCGATAATCCCGAGCGCGAGTTCGCGCTTGGGATTCGTCATCTGTCGAGGCCGTCATGTTTCGAGCTCTGCTGCTCGTCTTCGCGTTGGTGCCCTGCCTGGGCTGTGGAACGATCATGAATCTAAATAGGATCAACTCCCTCAATCCCCTGGCCACGACCGATTCACCGGATAAAAAGTTTGTATTTTCGAGGATGCCGTACGGAGGTGTTCTCCTGGATGGCGCTTTCGGCGGAGCCATGGTGTACGAACAAGATCAACGATTCTGGTTGTTGCTTCCGGGCTTATACATCTTACTGATCGACCTGCCCCTCAGCGCAGTGGGAGATACGCTGACATTGCCCATTACACTTCCGGCTGCGATCGATCGTTGTGTTGGCGAGCACTATTTTGAGCTGAATCGACGGCTCAACGACGAGTCCGATGACGAGGATTCGATCAACGCGCAAGATCCGACCGATCCCTCGGATCCGTCCGATGAATCTCAACAACTGCCCGGCGACGCCGACGAAATCGACAGTGATTCTACCAATCTCTCCCACGGACCAGTTCACCCTGGTCTGTGGAAGTTCGATCGGGGAAAAAAGAGGGACATAGCGCGTGCTTGACTTGGAGACTCGCGTTGTCTGCCATGCAAGGATTCCACGGACCGCTCGAGCCGCTGTTGGCGGCAGGTTCTATCCCGATTTGAATCGTGGGAACCGCCGCGAGACGGT
Source organism: Planctomycetota bacterium (assembly GCA_026692825.1). Lineage (GTDB taxonomy): Bacteria > Planctomycetota > Planctomycetia > Planctomycetales > Planctomycetaceae > UBA10511. The sequence goes on from JAPLOC010001251.1 coordinate 1,611, forward strand.
GTTCCACAAGCCGGCGGACTTTGACGCCCTTGTGGCGGCGATGAACGACGCCCAGCGTCGGGTTTCGCGAGCATTGGAAATGGTCGAGGCTGCCCGGCTGGTTGTCTGCTGATGACCCGCTGCTCTGGCGTGGCACGCCGACGCCGCGTGATGCGGCGTGGTGGGAGCGTGTCAACAACCCGCTCTCGAGCGGCGACTGGCAGCGATTGCGTCATTCGGCGCTCCGTGGTCGGCCGTTTGGCAACGACAACTGGACGTGTCCTACCGCCCAGGCTTTGGGCCTGGAATCCTGTTTGCGACTGCCAGGAAGACCCAATAAGTCTTGAAACTCACTCGGACCCCTTTTCTGCCTGGAGCGCCGAATCCCGGAATTGAGCAGGGCAGTGCGATTTCGCCGACTTCGGTTCCGCGAGCACAGTCCCACGCTGCCGCGGCTGCGCGATACAATCCGTGAACCTTTCGACCCCCTTCCGGCGTCTGGATTGAGTTCACGCTTTGCCGATCCACGAATGCTGACTCGATTCACTCACTCACCAAGGATCGCCCCGAACTTGCTTCTACCCAAATTCGAACGTGACTGAGCGTGTGCACCATCCGCCGGCATTGATCTACTCGACTGGAACGCAGGTGGTGGCGCTGCGCACGATCTACGGTCAGGGAGGCCGTCTTCTGCACCCGAGCGGCGCGGTCGGCGTCGTCGTCAAATCGCCGGGCGATCTCGATCACTCGTACCGGGTGCGGTTTCCCGACGGGGTGGAAGAGGCGCTGCGCCGCGACGAGATCGTGCTGCTGGCGAAATACAAAGAAGGGGCGTTGACCGATTCCGAAGCGGCACCCGCACGGGCGGAACTTTTTGACCGGGTGCTGCTGACCGGCATCCACCTGATGCGCACGGGGGTGGTCGAGGCGAATCTTCCCCGGCTGAACGAGTCGGCTCGCCTGCCGTACATCGACGAACTGATCGCCTGCAAGATCGGAGGTCCG
>JAPLOC010001252.1 GCA_026692825.1 Planctomycetota bacterium
ATCGACCGGGTGCTGAACGAAGGGTTTCGCACCCGGTTCATCAGCTCTTTGGTCGAGAGGTATTCGTAGCTGCTGTCCCGATTGTGCAGTTGGTCGAACGTCACATCGGTTCGCACGAAGACGGCGTCGTCGGCGTCTCCCGGTACAATCAGCTTTTTCCCCAGTTCTGTCAGTGGCATCGCGGACAAGGGAGGGCGGACGCCGCGCAGCATCCACCCGGCCGGCTGCCCTTCCGACGCCTCAATGGAAACCGCCTCATGTGCCAAAACCGGCGTCAAACTGGTCGCGACACGGGTCTCCCGCAGCACGAATTCCGCCGCCTCAATCGACCGCCGGCGGAGATTCAGTCGTTGCCCCGCGATGGCGATGTCGGCTGAAAAGTCGATCGCCTGCTCGATGTTGTTCGTCGTTTCCGAATTGCTGCCTGCGCTTTGTTGAAGCTCCAGCGCGATCCGGGGAATCACCAGTTCCTGATTGAGGATGATCAACCCGTTGACCGTGATCATTCCCAGCACCAGCGGACGCAGCATGCGAAACGTCGAGACCCCCGCCGACAGAATCGGGTAGAGTTCGCCGTTCTTCTGCATCAAGGCCAACGAAGTCATGGCGGCGATCACTTCCATCGATCCGCCAATCGCACCGAAGAAGGCGCACGCCCGGTACGAATAGTACCGCAGCAGCTCGCTGGCGATCACCAGCATGCCCCCGGGCATGTCCAGAAAATCTCCGACGTTCGTGAACACGTCGATCACGAAGTACAAACCGAACAGGGCCGCGTATCCGATGCAGAATACGTACCAGTACCGGCCGAGCAGATAGCGGTCGATCAGCGTCATTGCGGGGTCTACTTACACTAAACCCCGCATGGCGGTCAAGATGATGTTGCCCGCACTCGGCTGTTGTGCCGATCGTTACCGGAAGCCGGCGATGATCTTGTACAGGCCGAACAGGATCGCCCCCACGCCGACCACGAGCCAGACGACCCCCATCGCCTTGGCACTCCCGCCTTCCACTTCCTGACCCCACTTGGTCGTCGCTTTCCCCGTTTTCAGCGCGTTGACTCCCAGCAGAGTGAGGACGATCCCCAAAGCGATCGCCCCGCCCCCCAAAACCAGGGGATGCTCCTCCAGCCACTTGTTGGCAGCCTCGTTGCGCGCGAAGACAGGCAACAGATCGTAGTTCATCGGTCAATTCGCTTTCTTCAATCGGGCCGGTTCGTCGGCCGTGAAACTGTGCTGCCGATAGGTACTTTCGGCGTTCCAGGCGTGCAGCACGCCATCCTGTCCGCCGGCAAACACCAACTCATGATAGTACGACTGACCCCCGACATACGCGAAGATGTCTGAGTCGTTCGTCGTGCGATGCAGTCGCACGGTCTTGTCACCCGATGTCGAGACGAACTGATCGCGGTCTCCCACAAACGCCAGCGAGGTGATCGACCGGCGGAATTCACCAATCCGATAGGCGGTTCCACGGTAGGTGCGAACGGCGGCCCCGGTTTGCAGATTCCAGAGCTTGATCACCTGGTCTCCACCGCCGCTGACAATCGCCCGACCATCGGCCCGCCAGGCCAATGCCAACACCGGCTGACTGTGTCCCGGGAAAGTTTGAACCAACCCGCCGTCCGCGACACGGAACAACTTCACCAGCCGATCGGCCGACGCGGTCGCCACAAACTGGCCATCCGGCGAATAGCGAACGCATTGAATGGTGTCGCGATGCCCGGTCTCGAATTGGCGGATGAGCGACCCCTCGCGAACACTCCAGAGCAACAACTCGCCCGCGACGGAGGGAACCCCACCCGCAGTGACCAGCGTTTCGCCATCGGGGCTGAAGTCGAGCGACAGAACCCGATTCGCGATCGGACTTTGATCTGTGTCCCCGCCAAAAACCCGATTGAACTTCCAACTCGACTCGGTCCGCCATTGAACGCCAACGCCGTCCGATCCAACCGCGTGCAACTTCGCTCCGGCCGAGAACGCGACGAAACCGAATGAGACAATTGTGGGTGGCCCCGAAGTTGGCACGGAATTCGGCCTCCCCGCGGGTTGCCCAACGCCCGGTGGTGTGGGGGACAGAGTCTCGAGCTGGGTGCCGGTTTCTCCGTCGACAAGTTGGACCGTCCCCGTGTCGCTGGCGATCGCCAGCAGACGACCGTCGCCGGAAAACGCCACCGACCTGGCAGGGGTCGGCTTGTTGGTCAGTTCGAGCTGCAAAGCGGTCAGCCGTTGCTTCTCTTGATCACGGACGGCGACCACCGCCTCGGCAGCTTGAATCGCCTGTTGAGCGGTTCGCACCACGCCCTTCGCTTTTTCCAGAATCGCATTCGATGTGG
>JAPLOC010001253.1 GCA_026692825.1 Planctomycetota bacterium
GGCACCTGGAGATCATTCCGCGAGTGACGGGAATCGCGGGGTTTGAATGGGGGAGCGGCTTCTATATCAACTCGGTGTTGCCCGAACAGGCTGGGGCAATTCTGCGAGAAACTGAGGTGGAATTGGGGGCGGCATTGCCATCGCGAGGAACAGGCTCCTGAATTCCGCGTTATCAGGCCTCACACAGTTTTCCGCAGCCGATGCTTGTGTTACTGTTCGACGATTCTCCGCCCGGGCTTCGTCCGGGCCGTTTTCACCACCCGATCACCGCATTTCATGGCTCGAACGAATTCATCTCCCAAGCGCCCGTCCGGCACGGCGCACGCGGATCATCCTGGCACGCATGGCACGAAGCGGATGACGGGAGGGGCGACTCGCGCGACGAAATCCAAGCCGACGTCGAAGATCGAAAAGGGAGCGAAGCCCGCGCGCGGGAAGCATGTGGAGAAGGACCGTCGCGCGGTACTGGCAGCGGCGGCAGGCGGATCGGCCGACCGAATGGAAGTCGAGTATTCACAGGGTCAGGTGGTGCTGTCGTTCGCAGTCGGTGAACGACCAGTCTTCGCAGGAGCGTGGGAAGCCGAACTGCAATTGGCCGACGGGTCGGCGATTCCCGCGAAGGGGGACTGGGAATCGGTCTGCTGGCATTCGGATTCCGATGGCGACTATCTGGAACTGCAATTGCAGCCTGCGGACGGTTTACGAATCGACCGGATGCTGTTCGTGTCCCGCGACGGTGAGTTCGCGCTGTTGGCGGACGCCGTGATTTCTGAGCCTGGCGCGCCGGCTGTGGTAAATTACACGACCACAATTCCCCTGGCGGCTCAGCTCACAGTTGATATTTCGACAGAGACCCGGGAACGTGTCTTGAAAGCGAAGGGAATGAGCGCCCGGCTCTTTCCGCTGGGATTAGGCTCCGATCCTGCCGATAGTTCGGGAGGGAGTCTGGAGATCCACGGAGAAACCTTGAAACTGGAACAATCGATTGTCGGCGGCAATGTGTGGGCCCCACTTTTGATCGATTGGAATTCGTCCCGTTCGAAAAAGCCCGCAGTCTGGCGTCGATTGACCGTCTCGGAATCACGGGTGGTCATTGGTCCGCACCAGGCGAGCGCCGCCCGCTGGCAGTGCGGCGGCGAACACTTGTTGTGTTACCGCGCACTGACCACGCCCGAACTGGCGCGGGCGGTGCTGGGATTGCACACGTGGTACGAAACAGTCGTCGCACGGATCCCGAAGCCGGGAACCTACACGTCTCTCGTGCAGATTGAACAGGCGGCCGAAGAGTAGCGACTGAAACCCAATCAGCATTCCAGCGTCAGCGAACTGGCGAGTGCGCACGCCCCAGTCGGGTGATTTCGATGAAGCCGGATCCCGTTGAGACCTTTTGCAGGGCACTTTGGAAACGGGATGGCGACACGATTGCCAAGCTGCTGCGGCGGGTCGACCCGAACGCGAAAGATCGCTGGGGAAACACTCCCGTCCTGATGGCGGCGCAGTTCGGCGAATTGAAGGTGATGACCGTACTGCTGGATCGCGGTGGCGACATCGAGCAGGGCCGGACTCAGCTCACTCCCCTCGCCTTGGCCGCCCGTCGCAACGCCAGCGATATTGTCGATTTCCTGCGCCAGCGGGGGGCGGCGGTATCGCTACTGGCGTCGATTATTCTGGGAGACCGTGATCGGCTTGCGAGAGAACTCACATTGGATCCCTCCTGCGCGCGACATACCGATGAAGGGGGGACGCCGTTTCTGCATCACGCCGCGGAGTCACTGCACGTCGGAATGGTCACACTCCTGTTGGACGGCGGAGCGTCGGTTGCTGACGCCGATTCCAACGGCGAAACCGCGCTGCATCGGGCCGCCGACCTGCGACCGGCCGCAACCGGGGAGCCGACCCCAATGCCCGCAATTGGGACAACGTAACTCCGCTCCATCAGGCCGTTCGGGCTCGCAACCTGGCAGTCGCCAAGGTTCTATTATCGCGCGGAGCCGACCCCAACGCGAAAGACAAAGGCCATGGTTCGACACCTCTGAGTCGCGCCGTGAGCGCGACCGGGGCGTCGGGTACCGCGGGAACCAGCGCGCTCATGGTTCCGATCACACGACTTCTCCTGGAACACGGCGCGAATCCTGAGTCACAGGACAAACGGGGAGTCTCGCCGTTGAAATCGACGCGGTCACACGAGATCCGCGCTCTGCTGGAGGAGTTCCTCCAGCAGAAGCGAGGCAAGTAAACACTACGGGCGATTCGCACCATTGATCTTGACCGATCCGGTGGTGGTTCCCGCAGGTACGGCGAAGTCGATCGCCGAATTCTGAATCGTGTTGTTCTGTGTGCCGAACAACTGAATCGAATTCGTGATGCTCGAGAAGATGATACCGCGATCGAGCAGGACCGACTGGGTCGACAGGTCGATGAGGTTGCTGTTGAGAGTGACGCTCCCTGGTCCCGTGAGCGAGTCAAACAGCATTCCAGTGGAGCCACCTGTGAAGTCGCGAATCGTGTTGCTGGTGATTGTGAACGTGGGGCTGACAGTGCTGAACTTGAAACCGGTGCCACTTGCGCCGCTGAGCTCGACCAGATTGTTGACCAGCGAGACCTGCGAAGACGAGACGGTGTTCAGGTTCACCCCGGTCCCATTGCCGTTGGTGATGCGCATCACGTTGTTTGTGATCGCCAGGTTGGTCAGCGTCGTTCCGGTGTTGGTGACCGCGAGTCCCGTGTTGGTGCCACCGATTCCATTGAAGACGTTTCCGTCGATAGTCCCCGAGAGTGCGCCATTCCAGTTCACCCGCATCCCGGTCGTTCCGACGACGCTGTTGTCGAACTCCACATGCGACGTGAACAGATTGAGGCTCGATCCCGCGCCACCGCCGGTCGCCGCCAGCAGCACGTTGTCGGACGCGTCAGAAACAAACAGGCTGTTATTGAACGTGTACGAGTACGCCAGAACCTTGCTGAACTGAGAGTTCACATTCAGCCCGGAGTTTCCTTGGAAAATCGAGTTGGTGATGTTGAGCGCCTGCACGTCGACCGTGTCGAGTCCAAACCCGGTGGAGTTGATCACCTTCGAATTGTTGAACACCAGCAGTTTCGTGTTCTCGGCATCAATTCCCGTGCCGTTGCCATCGAAGTGCATGAAGTTGAAGCCGACCGTTTCGACATCCTTCAAGAAGACCCCCGTGGTGGCCCCCTGAATCGTGCCACCCGATGAGTCAACGCCCGATCCCCACACGGTGAAGCTTCCCGTATCGTTTACCAGTCGCAGACCCGTGGCGGCACCACTACTGGAGACCGCCATCAGATTCGCTTCCAGCGCGGTCTTCTCGATGTCAATCGCCGTCCCGTTGACCGCAGCGATCGTTCCTCCCTTGGTGAGATCAACCACACCATTGACGGCGGGATTGATCTTAAATGTACCAGCGTTGAACGCCCGCACCGCAGTTGCCCCATCGCTGGTGACATCGAGCGTCCGAACGGAGGTCGTTCCCGTATTGTCTTGCAGATTCACGCCGGGCGAACCTTTGACCCCCGTGGCCTGCAGATAATTGAACGTGAAGAGACCCGAAGAGTTGCGAATGTCGACAGCCGATGCGACGGCGGAATTCTCGTTATTGATTTGTGTATTACCATTCACGGTGACCGAGCCGGCGACATTGTCAGCCTCAAACCCGCGGCCGAACCGCTTCTCGACCAGCAGGTTGTCGAACGTCACACTCGAACCCGAACCGAGTGGTCCCGCCCGTTCCCGATACGCGAACCCCTGAGCCGGTTGTTCCCGTCACGAACAGATTGTCCAATTGCACGTCCCCCGCCGTGTTGAACAACTCGAAGCCATGGCTGCTGCTGCCGGAAATCGACACATTCCGCACCAGAGCCTGAGCGACGCCATTCCCCACCACGCCGCGGCCGGCGGGATTCACAATCGAGAATCCGTTGAGTTCAGTATGGCTGGCGAGGGTCACTGCGGCGCCACTGGCGTTTTGCAAGATCGGCAACGCACCCGAGGTCGGGCCATGGGGCGCGAACACCGGCCCCAGTTCGGGAACCTGGAAGATGTGTTGAATTCCATTCCCGTCACCCAGCAGTCGCTCGCCGTTGTACATCACGATTTGTGCGTTGGCACCGCTGAACACACTTCCGGCGTGAACAAACACCACGTCCGGGTGGGTAGCCTGTGCGTCGGCGATTGTCGCAAAGGGATTATTCACTCCCCCCGTCCCATCCGGTGCGGCGAAGCTGTTGACATGCGCGAAGCGATACGGCTGCTTGGTCACCGGGTTGGTTGCCACCACTGTTTCCGTCTGCCGCTGGTGGGTCGCCACCACCGTGTAATTTCGGGTCACGTGCTCGCCAATTCGACCCATCGTGTCTCCCCGATCGAAGTTCGAATAGTGCAACGGCCCAAACGTCCACGAAATCCCCGCGAATGCCCGGGTCTCGAAGAACGAGTCGTACGTCACCTGAACAGTCGCGTCGAGACCTGGAAACAGATTCGCCTGAAGCCGGGTCGAAATGCCGGGAATGTCATGGTACGAATTCTGGTAGAAATACCCGCCGCCGTAGATTCGCAGGTCGATCGACTCGGCGATGTTCCCCGGAACTGGGATTCCAATTTCGCCGTCAAGCCCCTTCATCGCCGTGTACCACGATCGGCTTTGCGAATAGACCAGATTCTGATTCTGGAACTGCAGGCTGCCGTTGATCAGCGTGAGACTGTCCTGACGCGATTCGGGACCGACGGGAAGGTACACGTTTCCTCGCACGTCGAAATTTGTGCCGTACGATTCGAAGCTCAATCCAACCTGCTGGAACAGCAACTGACGGGTATCGTCGATGTCGTACCAGAAACTTCCTCCATAGATGCGATCGGTCTCCGGTTCGAAGAACCGATAGCCGAATCCGACGTTTCCGCCAAACGTTCCGTCGTTGGTGATGACCCAGCGCAGATCGCTGAACATCAACGTGCCGTCGGATTCGTAATAGGGGAACAATTCGAGTGGGGTGACGGGGAGAACCTGAGGAATCCCCTGGCCTTCAATATGCCCGATCCGTGCCTGAATTCCAGGGCCGTCTTCCGCCATGATGGTCGAGCTGGCGAAGGATAACCCACAGACGGCGGCCGCGAGGCCGGCGCGACGCGCTCGCACCAGCCAACGCTCGAGTCGACTCCGGATCTTGGCTCCCGTGGAGAGGGTGCCAGAAGCCGGGGAATTGGCCGAATGCAGCAACTTGTGCATGGTGTGGAACCAACCGTGAATTTGCGCGGGGGACGCGGCGGAGGTGGCGGGATCAAATCGGGCGGAATGAAACCGACGATTCGAAGCCAGCGGTGCGATTGGACGGGGTCAAATCGCGGACGGGAACGCGGGGAAATCTGGGAAATGACGCGAGGGATCGCGAGGTAGGAGCGGTGGAATACCCCATAGTGCCGGAAGATGTCAACATCGATCCCGACGCACCTCGGTCAAAACTTGAGAGAAAATTCCGAATTCGCACAAAACCTCACCGAAATCTCGTCGGCCAGATTCTCAGCTAGACTCCGCGCGGTCCGCGTTGAGATGTTTTGATGGAGCCACGCCCGTCGGGAAGCGGGAGTTTGATACCGCGTCCTGACCGGCGCGGCTCCCCGAAATTGTCTCGTTTCCGACCGTGAGAGGTATAGCATCGAATTGGAGGTCACCGAAAACCCGATTCTGGCACAGTCGAACCACACCCGGATATAATTCAGGGCGCGCACGCCGTTCCATCGACGTGCGGCGAATGGATTCCCACGGTTCTCCGGCGATGAATATGCACGAACGTGTCCTGCCCACAGAGGGATTCGACTACCGGCGGGTGTTCCCCTGGGTTCACGTGTTCCGTTCGATTCGTCTGGCGCTACGAATTCGACAACTGTTTCTCGCCGCGCTGGGGCTGCTGCTGGCGACCGGTGGAATGCGACTGATCGATTCGCTGGCCGGCGAGTCGGCTCCAGCCGATTCTGCGATGGCGACCGACGGCCAACCGCAGTGGCCCTGGGAAATGGATCTGGGATTCCGATTCAGTACCGACACGCCGGGGCGGATCCCTTCAGATTCTCCAGCCGACCTGGTCCAGAGTTTTTACGATGGACTGTCAGCGCCGATTCCTTTCTTGAGAGATCTTCTCTCCAACTGGCAGATCGTTCTCCTGCCGGTGCGTGATGTGCTGGGGGCGGTCGAGATTCTGTTTCGTCCCGAGTCGGATCTGCACGATGTGGGGATCGCGTTGTCGCGGACCGCGTGGGGGCTGCTGGTCTGGTCGGTATTTGGCGGAGCGATCGCGCGGAGTGCCGCGGTGGAATTCGCGCGGGACCAAAGCACTCATTTTTGGGGCGCTTTGAAGTTCTCGTTCGGCCGTGCCCTCTCGTATTTCGCGAGTCCCATACTCCCGCTGGGGGGAATCGCGC
>JAPLOC010001254.1 GCA_026692825.1 Planctomycetota bacterium
TCAACAGCGTCCATGGGAACTACAGTACACATCTGCCGGCACCAATTGGCCAGCTTCAACAGTGTACTCGTGGGAAGACTAACTTCAGGCGGCGAGCTGATACAAGGCTGCGCTTGGGGGGTAGTCTGCTTGGGACATCTCCACTGCCCAGCGCGCCACGTAGTAATCGATGATTCGCAGAATGCCATCGAGCGTTTCAATTGGCAGTGTGGTGATCAACAGCCATGACACGTCAGTACCGTCACCGGGTCCGCCCACTTCCTCCACCAGGACGACATTGTTCGTCACCGATGGCAGGTGAGCCCGCGCATGCGGTGGTTTCACCTGGACCGTGATCGCGCGAATCTCCAGAACGGCCTGACGCGCCGCTCGCTTGGGTGTCTGGCTCAGATCAATGGTTCGCGTGGCGAGCAGTTTCGAGCAGCTCACTTCGTCTCGCACTTTGCAAAACGCCGCGGGACCTTTTGCGGGATCGCGTTCCAATGTGCTCCGATCTTCCTGGGCGCGAATGATGTAATCGGCTCGCGTACCAGACTGCTGCTCGGCATCGACAAAAATGTCGTAAATGTCGGCCTCGCGATCCGCAATACTGACGATCCGTGTTTCGGGACATTTCGTCGCGAACCCACACGCCAACCGATATCCCTCAAGCCAGCGAAAGCTCTCTTTCTCCTCAATGGGCAGGGTTCTGCGCTCTTTGGCCTTTCCAAGGCTCTCCGGTTCTCGATCGAAGTATTCGACCCCCACCACACCCAAGCACAATTTGTCAGGTGTGACTGCCAAATGTGCATGCAGATACAGTCCCGAGCGATTGACCGTGTTCAGGCAACGGACATCGTCCGGTGGATGATTCGAGTAGTCGAGCTCAGTGGTGTCCTGCACTATCAGCACGACGGGTTGCGCACGCATCCTGCGTTGTGTGGCCGTTCGATGCGCGTGCAACATCTTTTCGGGGGACACCGACTTATTGTCGAAAAACCGGTACGCGGCGAGTGTGTCGCTCCACCCATCGCAGGCGGCGTTGACACTTGCTTCCGGATTCGCAGCCAACGCTTCAATGATCACATTGCTCCTCCGATTCAACCGCTTGTCACCCAGGTCAATCCCATGCAGTTCGTCAGCAATCCCTTCGCACATCGTCACGCTCCATGCAATTCTGGCAGAAATCTTCTGCTTGAATTCCTCGCGCAAATCTCATGCCAATCGATGGCGATCGCCTAAAACTCCTTTGGGATATGTGTATAAACAACAGGGTCGGAGCGCAGCGCAGACCCCCGGGAAGTGGCGTGGAAAAAACAGCATCCTGGAGGGATGCCAGAATCGTGGTCGGCTATTTCGATTACAATTCACAATTTCCCGCTGCCAGGCAGACGCGAGAGCGATTCTGTCGCATCCTGCGAAACGCATCAAATCCATGCGACAGTCGCACTCGGCAACCACGCTTCTGGCATCCCTCCGGGATGCACCCAATTCATCAGGCTATCCGGGGGTCTCCGCTGCGCTGCGACCCCCGGCTACTGTATTGCATCCCTAACGGGATGCGACTGGCGGCTGCGCCGCACTGGAGGCAAAGCTCTCAACCGTTGATATTCCTGGAGGAGATACTCAACACGACGAAAAGTGTAACGTCGGCGTCGAGCCGTTGGGTTAACCTCTCCGCGCGACGATCGCAAACCACGAAATTGTATGTGGACGGCTACTTAGGATCACCAGTTCGCGTTCGGACCGGCCGGGACGTGAATGTGCATGTCGGGTAGGTCGTGCCGAGTCCCCACCGCCGGTCCCCGCTCGGCGATCTCGTCGATCACCGCGAAGAACTCGTCGCAGGTGTGAACCTGCTGGCACTTGTTCCGCAAAATCGGGGGAACCCGCATCGACTTGAGATACCAATGCGCCATCTTCCGGAAGAACGGCACCGCTCGGTCCCCCCCTCGCAACTCCATGACGTACCGGAACTGCTGTTTCAGTAACCGCAGCCGATCGTCGAAATCTCCCGCCGGCTCGTACTGGCCGGTTCGCTCCCTTTGTTCCAACTGGCGGAAAATCCACGGGTTGGCGAGCGCGCCCCGGCCGATCGACACGCCGTCGCAACCGGTCTCTTGCAACATCCGTTCGGCGTCAGCGACTGTGCGGACATCCCCATTGCCAATCACGGGGATCGACTCGACCGCCTCGACCACCTGGCGAATTCCGTCCCGGTTCACCACTCCGCTGAACCCCTGGGCACGGGTCCGGCCGTGGATCGCGATGGCGGCGACACCCACCTGTTCAAACGCCCGCGCGAATGCGGGCGCGGTGATGTTCTGATCGTCCCATCCCAGTCGCATTTTCACCGTGACGGGAATCGGCACAGAGCGCACCACCTGTTCCACCAGGTCGACGGTCTCGTCCCGGCGGCACATCAGACTCGCGCCGGACCCGGTTTTGGTCACTTTGTTGACCGGACACCCCATGTTGATGTCGATCGAAGCAACACCGCGGTCCGCGAGCATCCGCGCCGCCTCGGACATGATCCGCGGATCGGCACCGAAGATCTGCACCGCGAGCGGCGAATCGTCGGGACAGGTCGCGGTCAGTTCGAGCGTTTTCGCCGACCCTTCAATGAGCGCCCGGGCGTTGACCAGATCGGTGGTGGCCAGCCCCAGACCTCCCAACGCGCGAACGATCCGCCGAAACGGCAGATTCGTGAATCCCGCCAGAGGAGAGAGGAGCCAACGCGTGGGAAGCCGCAACGGGCCGTACGAAAGGGGTTTGATTGACACAGTGGTCCCATTCTACTCCCCGTGGCGGAAAATGCGACATTCGCGCGCTGCGTTGCCAGATCGAACCGCAGGCAATACAACGCGTTCGTGGAACAGTCGATTCGCTGAACGATCTCCCGGTGGAGAACGCCATTCCACCTCCCACTTTCGCAGTGAGTTCCGAACCGTCATGCAACAACGCGTCCTGGGGCGGACCGGTTTATCGCTCCCCCTCCTCAGTTTTGGTGCCTCGTCGCTGGGGCAGGAGTTTCGCGCGGTCGATTTGAACGAGGCGTTGCGTTCCGTTCGTGTCGCGCTCGATCTGGGGATGAATTTCATCGACACCTCCCCGTTTTACGGGCGCGGAACCAGCGAGTGTCTGCTCGGTTTCGCCCTGCGGGGTGTCCCCCGCGACAGTTACCTTCTGGGATCAAAACTCGGGCGGTACGACTCGGCCCATTTCGATTTCTCGGCGAAGCGAGTCATTGAAAGTGTGGACGTCAGCCTGAAACGGATGGGGGTCGACCATCTCGACATCATGCTGTGCCACGACATTGAATTCGTCGACATGCGGCAGATTGTGGACGAAACTCTGCCGGCGCTGCGAAAGATCCAGCAGGCGGGCAAGGTCCGGTTCGTGGGAATCAGCGGTTATCCCATGAACATCTTCCGCTACGTGCTGGATCAGGCACCGCTGGATGTCGTGCTGTCGTACAACCATTACACACTCCAGAACACGATGTTCGCCGACCTGGTTCCGTACCTGAAATCCAAGCAGGTCGGCATCATGAACGCCGCGCCGTTTTCGGCCCGACTCCTGACCAACGCCGAGCTGCCGAAGTGGCACAAGGCGACCCCGGAAGTGCGGGCGATCTGCCGACAGGCGGCGGAGCATTGCGCCCGGCGCGGAGTCGACATCGCGCAACTCGCGCTGCAGTACTCAATCGCCACCCCCGCCATGACCACCTGCATCGTCGGTTCCGCGAATCCGGAAAATGTTCGCCAGTGGGCGAGCTGGGCCGAACTGCCGCTCGATCAGCAACTCGTTTCCGAAGTGCAACAGATCCTCGCGCCGATTCACAACTGGTTCTACATTGAGGGCCGGCCGGAAAACAACGACCCGCAACCTGCCAAGTAAGGGCTGAATCCACCATGAAAGCACTCTCGCTCGAATCACCGAAGAACTGGAAACGGCTCGATATTCCCGCTCCCGGCCGCCCCGGCCCGGGGGACGCTCTGGTGCGGGTCAATACCGTGGGGATCTGCGGAACCGACCTCAGCGGCTATCTGGGGAAGATGCCGTTCTTCAGTTATCCGCGGATCCCTGGACACGAACTGGGGGTCGAAGTTCTGGAGATTGGCGAAGGGGTCACCCAGGTCCAGCCCGGCGATCATTGCGCTGTCGAGCCGTACATCAACTGTCAGAAGTGCTACGCCTGCGTCCGGGGCTATACCAATTGTTGCGAGAAGCATCAGACACTGGGGGTCCACTGTGACGGTGGCTTGCGGCCGCAGTTTGTGGTTCCCGCGCGGAAGCTGCACATTTCGCGTAAACTGTCGTTCGAGCAACTCGCGCTGGTGGAGACGTTGGCGATTGGCTGCCATGCGGTGAATCGATCGGGTTTGAAAGCCCACGAATCGTGCCTGATCATCGGGGCCGGGCCGATTGGATTGGCGACGCTGGAGTTCGTAAAACTGACCGGCGCGAAAACCATCGGGATGGACATGAACGAAGGTCGGCTCGATTTCTGTCGCCGCGTCATGGGAGTCGAGCATACCGTGCGTCTGTCGGACAGCGTCGAACGGGATCTCCGCGATCTCACCGACGGCCACCTGCCCGACGTGGTAATCGACGCGACCGGCAACAGCCAGTCGATGTCAAACGCGTTCGGTTTGATCACGCACGCCGGCCGGCTGGTGTTTGTCGGCATCACCACCGACGAGGTGAAGTTCAAGCACGCGATGTTCCATCGACCGGAAGGGACGCTGTTGTGTTCCCGAA
>JAPLOC010001255.1 GCA_026692825.1 Planctomycetota bacterium
AAGAACGCCTCCGAAACGGTCGCCTTGTCCCGCGCGATCGTTAGCAGGGCGACAAAAACCGCCTCCTCCCGGCCGGCGGTTGCGCTGAGTACTGCGGCCCGGGTCCAACGATCCGCCCCATCGCGCGCTCCCAGTTTCGCCAACGCCGCAGACAGACGCGACGGAATCGCGTCCCGACGCAATCGATCGTTTTGGTCGACTTTGCTGGCGGCGCACGCCCCCAACGCGATCGCTGACTGAAACCGGACGCGGGGATTGTCATCGCCGGTGAGCGTCAGCACGTGTTCCAGCAGATGCGGATTCTCCACGAGTCGCGGCTCCGCCAGTCGCAACGCCAACTCCCGAATCGCGGGTTCCGGATGCGCGATCAAAAAATCGAGGACGCCATCGTCGACCGCGTTTCGCGCGTCGAGAAGTGAGACCGCACAAACCAGCGCCGGCCCGGCGGCAGCGGGATCGGTCGCCACCTTGCGCAACGCCTCGCGCGATCCGTCATCAATCTTTGTCGCCAGCAGCCGACGCGCGGTTTCCCGTCGCCAACCGTTCTGTTCTTCCAAAACCGGCAACAGCCCACCGACAGGCAGTTCCGCGAGGGGCAGCCGCCGGCGCGCGGTCAAGTCGGCGGGTGTCGCGTCGCTCGCCACGACCCGCCAGATTCGTCCCTTGTCTTTGCCGCTGTTAAAGTCGGTGTGTTTGCGGACTTCGACCGGCAGATAGTCGGGATGTTCAATGGTCTTGCGGTACATGTCGCAGACGTACAGAGCCCCATCCGGTCCGTGAGCCAGATAGACCGGTCGGAACCAGTTGTCGGTACTCGCCAGAAACTCCTGGCCGTCGCGCGCCCGGCGGGCGGCGAAGGTCGCGCCGTTCGGTTCCAACCGGTCGAAATGCACCAGATTGCCGGTTGGATCGCACGAAAAGATCCCCCCTTGGTATCCCGGGGGAAGGCTGTCTCCTCGAAACACCGTCACGCCACAAGCGGCGGTAAATGTCCCCGCGTGCGAGTCGGCGGTCGTCACATTGCTGCTGATCGGAAACAGTCGGGCGGCGGTGCCATGGCCCCGGGAGGGCTCGGCGACCATGTCCGCCGGACAGGTCTGCACGGTTTCGGAGAATGTCAGCTTTGGCTGTCTCCGTAGAATCGCCGACGTCAGAACGACGTGCTGCGCCTGGACGCGGTTGTAACAGATGAAGCGACGGCCAAAGTCGTCAAACGTCTGCCCGAATTGGGCACCCCCATCAATCGCCTCCCAGGCGGTGCGGTCGGGGCGGAAGCGGAAGTCTGTCCGGCCCAATTCGATCGCCGGTCGATCGGGGGCCTGGGGATTGGTCACCTTGCCACCGGTCAATCCGCTGGTCACATAGATCCAGTTGTCGGGACCAAACGTCGGGTGACTCACGCGCAACTGCGTGCTGCCCGCAGTGGAGAACCCTGTGAACCAGACTTCCCGTTCATCCGCCTTTCCGTCTCCGTCGGTGTCGCGCAGAAACAGGATCTCGGGAGCGCAGGTGACAATCAGTCCCCCATTCCAGGGAAGCAGTCCATTGGGATACGACAAGTCCTCGGCGAACGTGGTGCGAGTATCCATGTCGCCGTCACTGTCGGTATCGGTCAACAGCGCGATCCGTCCCAGGGGAGCCGCCCCGTCGGTCGGACCGGTGGGATACCCTCGATTCTCGGCGACAAACAACCGTCCCCGTTCGTCGAACGCCATCGCGACCGGGCTTTCGATCATCGGCTCCGCAGCGACCAGTTCGATTCGCAGGCCGGGTTCGAGGCGAAACGACAACGGTGCCTGATGGGGGGAGAGCGGCCCAT